>JAZBPM010000216.1:0-2847 GCA_036351615.1 Desulfofustis sp. | reverse complement strand
CGTGCCGTCGCCGGGTTCGCTGTAGACATTGATAAAGCCGTTGTTTTGCTTGACGATGCCGTACACGGTGGACAAACCGAGACCTGTTCCGCGGCCCTGTCCTTTTGTCGTGAAAAACGGCTCGAAGATTTTTTCCACGTGTTCAGCGGGGATGCCGCAGCCGTCATCGCTGACGGCCAGCATGACAAATGTCCCCTCTTGAAAACCGGCATGTCTGACGCAATAACTCTTGTCAAAGTAGATGAGTGAGGTCTCGATGGTAATGTTGCCATGGTCGATCATTGAGTCTTTGGCGTTAAGGACCAGGTTCGCCAGGATCTGGTCGACCTGTACAGGATCCATCATGACCGGCGGCAGCTCTGCGGCGGGAAACCAGGAGAGGCCGATGTTTTCGCCGATCAACCGTTGCAGCATTTTCAGCATGCCGCTCACCGTTTCATTGAGGTCGAGTGCCACCGGAGCAATGGTCTGACGGCGGGCGAAGGCGAGCAGCTGCCTGACGATTGTTGCCGATCGTTCCGCCGCATCGAGGACGGTACTCAATTCTTTATGCAGTGGCTCTGCCGGCGAGATCTTGGCCAACGCCATGTCGGTATAACCGATGATGACGCCGAGAATGTTGTTGAAATCATGGGCGACACCGCCGGTCAAACGGCCGATGGCTTCCATTTTCTGGGCCTGGTGCAATTGCCTTTCCAGCAGTAATTGTTCGCTGATGTCTCGTTTGACACCGACATAATTGATAATCTCTCCTTCGGGGGAAAAGATGGGCGAAATGGTCGCTTCTTCGGTGTAAAGAGTTCCGTCTTTCTTTTTGTTGATCATTCTCCCCTGAAAGGTTCGGCCGCTGCCAATGGTCTGCCACAAGTCCCGGTAAAAGGAAGCATCGTGTTTCCCACTTTTGAGCAAACGCGGATTCAGGCCGATGGCCTCCTTGCTGGAGTAGCCGGTAACATCGGTGAAGGCCGGATTGACGAACTCTATCGTGCCGTGGCGATCGGTAATGACCACGACATCTTTGGTCTGCTGAACGGCGGCGATGAGCTTTTCCCACTCAGTTTCGGTTTTCCTGGTTTTCTGGTGGAGCACTTCTTGATCCATTCGGCGCCGCTCGGTTATGTCGACGAGCATGACCACCACGCCGGTCAGACGCTGATCCGAAGAAAGAATCGGTGTCGCGAAATGATCGACAATGATTGTTCTGCCGGCATGATCGATGTGCTCCTGTTCGGAACGACTCGGCCGGCTGTTCTGGTAGACCTGTTGAACCGGGCATCCATGGCACACCCACTGTGCTCCCGTGGTGATCGCGTAGCAGTGTTTGCCGACGATATCGTCGCCATAGACGGAACGGGCTTTTTCGTTGCAGGCAACGACACGATGTTCCAGATCAAGTTCCCAGATGGCAATATCCAGGAAATCAAGAAGGTTGAGAAATGCGTCGGCCAGGGACCGATGCCGGTGCTGAGGGGGTGACGCTTCCCCGGTGGGTGGTGTCACGGTGTCGCTGCTCTTCATTGGCTCCAGGCTTCCGCGCATGCTGAGGTTTTTGACAGGTACCACATTCAATCATAACACGGTGTGGTGCGGTCATGTTGCCAAAAGATTACCGGTTTTTTGCCAGGTATCACCTGTCAATCCTTTATATGAAAATCGGGGGGACTGGTTTTAACCTGTCCCCCGCTAACTTTCAAAACCGACTGGCCATTCCGACCACGGCGTCGATTTTCATCGTTCGTTGTGACGTCCCGTCATGGGGGTTATATGAAAATCGGCGGGACTGGTTTTAACCTGTCCCCCGCTCACTTTCACTAACCGGATCTTCCGACCACAGCGCCGATTTTCATTGTTCGTTGTGACGTCCTGTCATGGGGGGTATGAGAAAAATCAGAGATGGGTGTTTCTTAGAAAAATTTGCAGATTGATGTTTGAGCGGTGTAGGTTCAATTTTCTTCTGATATTGTCGCGGTGAAAGAAGACCGAGCGCGGACTGAGACCGAGGAGTTCGGCGATTTGCTTACTGGTTTTTCCAGCTTTGACCAGATCGGCCACTTGGACTTCCCGGGGAGACAATAGGTGATAGGTGGAGGCGACGGAACGCTCGAAGGGGCGCAGGCTTTCCCTGGTATTTTCCTTGATGATTTCGAGGATCGTGCGAAAATCCGCTCTTTCCCGGTACTGCTCAATTTTTTCGTAATACGGAAAGACCAGTTTGGTAAAGTTTTCCTGAACCTGATTACAGAGTTTTTCTTTGTCTGCATCCCGGTTTTCGATCATGACATTGAGAGCGATATTGGTGTGTTCCAGTTTGGTTACCGCAGCCTGCAGTTCGTGATAGGCGTGCTCCTTGTCGAGGCGGATTTGCATGACCGGGGCGATAAATTGTGCCAGTGATTCAAGGCGGTCCTGATTCTCAGCGGTAAACCCACCAGGTTTGTTGGCCAGGGCAATCATCCCGACCAACTCACCGGCTACAAGCAGGGGAACCAGCAGAGCATTATGCAGTCCGACGTGTCCTTCAGGAGGCGTCAGATTGCTGTTTTTCCGAATAGTGCGGCGTTGCCGCAGCGCATCGCCCCAGGCCCCGCCCCAGGTTTCTTTGGGGAATGTGATGCTTTTTCCGGGAATGGCGCATCGCTGCCAAATATCCTGGGTCATGGACGGGCACTTGAGATCTCCCTGTTCGTCGAGATGGCCGATAAAGCCGAATTCCGCGGAAAAGACAGCGCGAAGCAGGGACAGAATATCACTGAACAGCGATTCGCCCTTTGACGAGAGAAACAACTGTGCGATTTTTTGCTGACATTTCAGGTCTTCGTAGGACTGCTGCAGGGCCAATTCCGCTTG
>JAZBPM010000215.1:0-8951 GCA_036351615.1 Desulfofustis sp. | reverse complement strand
CGGAGGCAGGAGCGCCCAGCCCTTCCGACCAAGGCGATGATTTTCGTTGTTCGATATAACCCCCATGACGTGACGTCACAACGAACGATGAAAATCACTGCCGTGGTCGGAAGATCTGGTGGGTTTTTGAAAGTGAGCGGGGGACAGGTTGAAACCTGTCCCGCCGTTGGAAGGGTTTTACTTAGCGAGCCGCACCCAGGATGCCTGTGGGCCTTTGTCGCCGAAGGTCTCGCCGTAGAGGACGCTGTCGCCTTCCGCCAACTCCTCGATGGCGATATTTTTCAGGGCGTTTTCGTGAAAATAGATCTCTCTTTCATCGAACGAGCGGATAAATCCGTATGATTCGTGCGGGGAAACCATATTGACGACGCCGGCCTTATCGACTTCCAACGGGACATCGGCGCCTTTTTTCACTTTCCGGATCTTGCGGAGCTTCTCCTTGAGCTGCAGGGTCAAGACATCAAAGGCCTCGATAAGCAGTGGCCGAACCACTTCACCTTTTTTGCTGACAACCATGGTGTCGTTTGGTACCGAAGCCACGATCTTGACTTCGTAACCGCCCTCTTTGTGATGAGTCGTGGCCTCGATAACGACGCGCAGGTGAAGAACAAAACTGGCATAGTTGCGCAGCAACTTCTCCTTCTCCTCCTCGATTTTGATCTGCCAGCCTTTTTTCAACTCAACATTTCGGGCTTCGACTTTCAGTTCCATAGAATTCCTCCATAATTCGTTCCAGCAGCGGAACCCGCCGCTAAAAACATGCACCCGTCAAGGTGCTCCACGACGTACGACCACCGGCCCGTATTGTGCAAACCAAGCGATCCCGCCGCAACATCGGCGGGCATGTATCAAGCAGGTGGTTACGACAAATAAGACAACTGGAGAGAGCAGAGGGTTGGGGGTTTCGGATCAAAAGCGATTTCGGCATCAGAACCGGACTCTCGTGAACGCTTGCGGGACAGCCGTTGCAACCATCCCTTTCCTTATATTATATGCGGCTGTCGATGAGAATCAAGTAACTCCTTTCGATTTTCAGAATCCCTAACTCCTCGGCTCCGCCGTTCTGCTCAGGAGGTGTTGTTCAGACTTTGCCCGACCTGCTCTTTATGGTATGAAAAGCGGATGAACACCTTCACAGACGATCTCGATCATCCATGAACCAGCCGCGCACCGGTATCGTTCTGCTCAATATGGGCGGTCCGGAGAAACAGGAAGATGTCAGGCCGTTTCTCTACAACATTTTTTCCGACCGGCAGATCATCCGTCTCGGCCCGCGGCTGCTCCAGAAGCCCCTGGCCTGGCTGATCGCCCGGAAGCGCGCGCCGAAAAGCGCTGCAACCTATGCCCAGATCGGCGGCGGATCACCGATTACCTCCATTACCAGGCAGCAGCAGCAGGCCCTGCAACAGGCCCTGAGCAGCGACGGCGATTTCCTGGTAACGACCGCCATGCGATATTGGCGCCCCTTTACCGAAACCGCCGTCCAGGAGTTGCTGGCGGCCCGGGTCGAACGTATTGTCGCTCTCAGCCTTTATCCCCATTACTCCCGCGCCACCACCGGCTCGTCGCTCAACGAGCTCAAGTCCCGACTGGCCCGGGCCGCTTACTCCGGCCGGCTCGTCGAGATTTCCTCGTGGCCGGATCAGCCGGACTATATTTCCTGCCTCGCCGAACGAATCACGGCCGGGCTCGAACTCTTTGGTAACGAAACGGTACAGATCGTCTACAGCGCCCACAGCCTTCCGGTCTCTTTTATCGAAGAGGGTGACCCATACGTCGAGCACCTGCAGCGGACCATTGCCGCGCTGGAAGCACAAACCGGCCGCTCCGGCAGACTGTGCTACCAGAGCCGGAGTGGGCCGGTCGAATGGCTCTCACCGTCGACACCGGAGATGATCAAAAACCTGGCCGACGAAGGCTGCCGGGCCATCCTGATGGTGCCGCTGAGCTTCGTCTCCGACCACGTTGAAACACTTTACGAAATCAATATCGCCTACCGCGCACTGGCCGGCAAATATGGCATCCGCCTGGAATCGACGCCGGGACTCAACACGACGCCCCGTTTCATTGCCGCCCTGAGAAACCTGGTACTGGACCACGCGACCGAAGGATGAGCCGGCCCGTCAATCGACTGACGTGTGCCCGTTCTGAAAACGCCGCATCCGGACATTGAACAGGATCCCAAGGCCGAGCATCGTCGTCAGCAATGAGGAGCCGCCGTACGATACGAGCGGCAGTGGAATCCCAACCACCGGGAGCAATCCGAGAATCATCAGCAGGTTGATGACCGCCTGCCAGAAAATCAGCATAACGATGCCAAACGAAAGCAATACACCGAACCGGTCCCGAGCGTACATGGCAGAATAAAGCCCCCAGATCAGCATCAGGAAATAGGTGCCGAGGAAAAACATCGAACCGAAAAAACCCCACTCCTCGCTCCAGACGGCAAAGGCGAAATCGGTGTGCCGTTCCGGCAGGAAATGCAGATGCCCCTGAGTACCCTCGAGATAGCCCTTGCCGAACTGTCCGCCGCTGCCAACCGCAATTTTCGACTGCATGATCTGGTAACCGTGCCCCATCGGATCGGCCTCCGGATCGAGAAACGTCCGTATCCGCTGTTTCTGGTAGGGCCTCAGCAGGTGTTCCCAGGCCAAGAACACGGCGCCGAGCCCGCTACTGCCAAGGATCACATAGACCGAAAATCGCAGCTTGACGAAGATCGTCATCGACATGAAGATAAATCCGAGCATCAGGGCAGTGCCAAGGTCGGGCTGGAGCATGATCAGCAGGAACGGTACCGCAGTAAGCAGAATCGGCACAATCAATTGCCTGATCGTGTAACCGTCGGTGATTTCCCGCCGGGAATAGTAGCTGGCCAGGGAAATCACCAGCATCAGTTTGGCCAATTCGGACGGCTGCAGGTTGAAAAAGCCGAGCGATATCCAGCGCTGGGCGCCGCCGGCAGTCCTGCCGACAAAGAGAATCACCACCAGCAGAATGACAACGATGGCATAAAAGACATAATTCCAGAAGTGGAGTTCCTGATAATCAAAGCCGAGAATGACCAGTATGGCGGCAAAACCCATCAGAAAAAAATAGGCCTGTTTCAGGTAGGGCGGCGTCCCCCACGGCTGGGCCGGGTAGGAGGCGCTGTACAGGTTGAATAAGGCCATCGAACAGACCAGCAGCAGCATGATCAGCAACGCCCAGTCAAAGTGCGAAAGCAGCCTTCGGTCAAATCGAATCATTGCCCATATCCTCTTCTCGACAATCAACAGCCTCCATCCGGTTTACGCTTCCCCGCCTCCCCGCTCGCTTTCTTCGGCCTTTGCGTTGGCCTGTTCGATGAGCCGGTGCTCGAAATATTTTTTCAACACCACCCGGGCCACCGGGCCGGCGCCGGAACTGCCATGCAGGCCATGCTCCACGAGCACGGTAACGGCAATCTTCGGATCATCGGCCGGTGCGTAGCAGGTAAACCAGGCGTGATCCCGAAACTGGTAGGGAATCTCCTCATCCTTTAGCCCTTTGTAGACCGCCAATCTCACAACTTGGGCGGTACCGGTCTTACCGGCCACCGGCAAGCCCTCGATCCGCACCAGTCGGGCCGTTCCCCGCTTGCCGTGAACAACGTCGAGCAATCCGTCCTGGATAATGGGTAAAAACGACTTCTCCCGATCGGACAATTCGCTGACCGCTTCCGGGGTAAAACGCTCGACCACGCGGCCGTCGGGAGTAGTCACCGCTTCCACCAGTTGCGGGCGATAGACGGTCCCACCGTTGGCCACGGCAGCAGTCATCAGAGCGACCTGCAACGGCGTCGTCAGGTTGAAACCTTGACCGATAGCGATCGACAGCGTTTCTCCCTCGTGCCACTGTTCGTTGTAACGTTGCCGCTTCCAGGCTCGAGTCGGTACCAGACCGGCCTTCTCATATTCCATGTCCACACCGGTGAGATTGCCAAGGCCGAGCTTCCGGGCGTATTCCGCCAATTTGTCGACACCGACGCGTTGACCGACCTGGTAGAAAAAGACGTCACAGGATTCCGACAGGGCCCGCCTGATCTCGACCGGACCGTGTCCGCCGCGTTTCCAGCAGCGATAGGTACGATTACCAAACCGGTAGTGACCGGGACAATAGATCACCGACTCTTCATCGATGACCCCTTCGGCCAGACCGGCCAGAGCGGTGACCATTTTATATGTCGACCCGGGTGGATAAGCAGCCTGCACGACCTTGTTGATCAGCGGATGACGGGGATTGTTCAAAAGGGCGTCCCAGTTCTTCTGAGAAATACCGCCGATAAAGTCCTCCAGGTGAATAGTCGGAGTGCTGGCCGCGGCCAGTAAGCGCCCGGTCTCGACTTCAAGCACCACGACAGCACCCGCCTTGTCACCGATGGCCATATATTGCTCGGCGGCCTGCTGCAGTTCGGCATCAAGGGTCAGGTGGATATCATGGCCCGGCAGCGGCTCGATATTTTTCAGCTGTTGCTGTTCGAAGCCGCGCGCATCGACTTCGGTGGAGCGCCGCCCCTTCTCGCCGCGCAGGTCTTTTTCCCGCAATAACTCGAGTCCGCGCTTACCGACCAGATCGCCGCCTTCATAAAAGCCGTCCGGATCTTTGCTCAATTGTTCACGGTTGATGGAGCCGATATAACCGATCAGGTTGGCGGCCAGATCGCCATAGTGGAAGGTACGCACCGGACGGACCTCGATCCGCACACCGGAAAATTTGTACCTGTTGTTTTCCAGGAAGGCCAGGGTTTCCCAGTCGATATCCTCCTTGAGCACAACCGGCACGTGTCGCGGTGTTCCCTCCGCTTCCCTGATCCGGCCCCAGAGTTTTTCAATATCTTCGCCGAGGACCGGTGCCAATCGTTTCAGGACATCGCCGATCTCGTAGGAATCCTCCCGGGTCATGACGACATTGAAGGACGGCCGGTTGCTGACAATCTCCCGCCCATAGCGATCGAGAATATGGCCGCGCGGCGGCGGCAGTGAAATCAAGCGAACCCGGTTGGTTTCAGCCTGCTGGCGGTACTGCTCGCCTTTGCTGATCTGGAGATACCAGAAACGGGCAACGATCGGAAAAAAGAACGCCAACACGAAAAACGGCGCAAAGAGGGCCCTTCGTTGCAACATGATCAGGGCCCGATCGTCTCGTTCACTGATCTCTTCAATGTCTTCGAGGAAGACTTTATCCTTCATATTCCTATCTGAACCGATTACCGGATTTTCGATGAATGATGCGCGATACCGTCCTGCGCTGCTGCAGATACTCGTATAACGTGTTGAACAGGGCGAAACCGGGGATAGTGGCGGCCACGACAATAACCGTTTCCCTGGTCAATCGCCCCCATGACCAGGATGGCAGTGATTCGACGTCGAACATGGTCAGCGCACCATAGATCAGCACCTGGATCACGAAATAGGCCAGACCGACCAGGGGTACCTGGTAGGCCGACTCTTTGACCGGGCTGTTTTTCGCCAGCACGCTCAGCACCAGGAAGACGAGCAGATACTCGAAAACGAATATTCCCGGGGAACTGGCCGCCACCACATCCATCATCCAGCCGCAGCTAAAGACGAGTACCAGCCCCCGCAACCAGTCAAACCGATAGGCGATAAACGAAACGAGTATAAAGACCAGATCAGGAGCGCGGAGCCAATCGGGTCCGAGTTGCAGGACCGTTGTCTGCAAGACGACCAGAAAAACGGCGAGAAGAAAGAAAATGACGGTTCGCATCAAGACCTACCTGCCACCGGAAACGATACGCTCCTGGGATACCGACTGCTGCAGCGACAGGTTGAGTTGAACAAATTCCAGGCGCTGGAAATCAACGGTCGGCTCGACGGCAATCTCCAGGAACATGCCCCGTTTCTGGCGCTGCACCTCGGACACGACACCGACCGGAATCCCGGAGGTGAACAAGCCGCCAATACCCGCTGTAACGACATGGTCGCCCTGGCCGACATCGGCATTTTTCAAAACGTAATGAAGCACATAACCGTCCTGACCGGCCCCTTTGAGGATGCCGCGGACCCGGTTTTTCTGAATCAACACATCGATAGCGCTGCTCGGCGCGATCGCCAGCAGAATCTTGCTGTAATTGCTCGACACTTGGATGACCTGACCGACAACACCCTGCGCGGTGAGCGCTACCATACCTTCCATCACGCCATCCGTCTCGCCGCGATCGACAATGATAGTATGAAACCAGAAGGCGGGGTCCCGGCCGATAACGCGGGCCGTCAGAGGAGGGAAGTCGGTCGCCTGGCGAAAACTCAGCTCTTCCTGGAGACGCAGGTAGGTGGCATACGCCTCCCGGTATTTGGCGAGTTCTTCTTCGTAGGCAACCAGCAGCGTCTTCAGGCGCACATTCTCCTGGCGCACATGCACCAGGTCGATGTAGCTGTCCCATACCCGGCCGGCCTCGGCAACCACCCGGGAGACCGCCGACTGCAGCGGGCCGAGCGCCTCGAGCGTCACCTGGTGAAAGGCTCCGAAGCGGCCGCCCAGTGTCGAGGCGAAGAGGACCAGACACAGCGACAATAAAAGCAGAAACAGGAGCAGCGTTCGGAAACGCAGCGTTTTGGCCCTGCTCTTCCTATCCTTGGCTTGCGTATTCACGGCAGAATAACACCTGCTTTGCCGTCCCGGGAAAGGGTGTGTCTCGTCTGACTCAGTCTATACAGACTTCTTTCAGGATCTCGATATTGTCGAGGGCCTTGCCGGAGCCGAGCACTACCGAGGACAGCGGGTCATCGGCAACGATGATCGGCATCCCCGTTTCTTCCTTCAGGCATTTGTCGAGGTTTTTCAGAAGTGCGCCGCCACCGGTCAGGACAATGCCCTGGTCGACGATGTCGGCGGCCAGTTCCGGCGGCGTCACCTCGAGGGCGACACGCACCGCTTCGACGATTACATCGACCTGCTCGGCAATGGCCGATTGGATCTCGTCGGCTCCGACGGTGATAGTCTTCGGCACGCCCGATACCAGATCCCGCCCCTTGATATCCATGGTCTCATAGGGTTCTTCAGGCATCACGTTGCCGATGGTGGTCTTGATCAGCTCGGCGGTCCGCTCTCCGATGGCCAGGTTGTGCCGCCGCTTGATATATTGCAGAATCGCCTCGTCCATCTTGTCCCCGGCTACCCGTACCGACTTGGCATAGACGATGCCGGCCAGCGAGATAACCGCTACCTCGGTGGTGCCGCCGCCGATATCGATGATCATGTTCGCCGTCGGCTCGGTAATCGGCAGATCGGCACCGATGGCGGCGGCCATAGGCTCCTCGATCAGGTACACCTCCCGGGCGCCAGCCGACTCCGCCGATTCCTTGACGGCCCGTTTTTCGACCTGGGTAATACCGGACGGTACCGAGATGATGATACGCGGGTGAACCAGCGTCCGCCGGTTATGCACCTTCTTGATAAAATAACGGAGCATCGCCTCGGTTACTTCGAAATCGGCAATGACACCATCTTTGATCGGCCTGATGGCACTGATGTTGCCCGGTGTCTTGCCAAGCATCAGCTTTGCCTCCTGGCCGACGGCCAGCACCTTGTTCATCCGGCCGTCCTGCCTCACCGCAACCACCGAAGGCTCGCGCAGCACGATCCCTTTGCCTTTGACGTAAAGCACCGTATTTGCCGTACCGAGATCAATAGCCAGATCGTTGGACAACCAGCCGAACAAAAAATTGAATGGCGAGTACATATAGTCTTTCCTTATCGGGTGGAATATCGAGACACTACCTGTCAACCCAGCGCTTTCGCTCCTGTTTTCCTTAAACCGGCGCAAAAGCGGATCGATTGGATGATAAACTTGTGATGATACCAGTTAGCCGGCCGCTGCGCAAGACTAATGGAAAGCCCCCGCCGTTCCGATTTTTTATTGACAAGCTCCTCGAATCCCTGGTATACGACACATCTCCATCGCACCAACAGCCGGAGTGGGGCTATAGCTCAGCTGGGAGAGCGCTTGAATGGCATTCAAGAGGTCGTCGGTTCGATCCCGTCTAGCTCCACCAATTCATAAAAAGCGGTTACGAGGAAGCTCCTCGTAACCGCTTTTTTTCATCTCGGTGACACGTTCTCCTCTTGTACCTCCCCCGTTCGTTTCGCTACTGTTGTGGAGAATTGCAACATTGGCAAACGTCATCAGACTGGGTGCCCGACATCACCACCGCCGGAGATCTCGATGCCCAGGGAATCGGTTTCGCCATACAGATCGAGGCGGTTCGGAGCGAGTTCACCGTCCCGGGGAAGCTGCCAACACATTAGGAAAGTATGAAATGACAGAGGTACCGCCCGCGGCCCGTACCGCTTCATTCTTCATCTGCTCCCTGGAAAATCATTGCCGAGCAATTATACTAGGTCAAGTACCGGTTAGTTCATCAGCGTGTCACATCCGATCCCACCCGGCGATCAAATCCTGTCCAGCGGCTTATCTCTTGCACCCGGGTTACTCGGTTGAGGTAGTGGCCGCTACACGGTAGATATACAGTGGTTGCCATGGTACGAATTGTCGTCGAAACAGATTCCTGACACTCCCCATAACAAGGGGCGCATCGAACATTGAAAATCGGCATCGCAGTTGAAAGGGTTGGCCGGAGCTTCGCGATATAGCCTCCGGTTAGCCAAATGAAAGGATTTTCATCTACAAAAGCAGTTGAATCTGAAGGAGGTCGGAAATGCAAATCGGGGTTCCGAAGGAAGTTTGGCCGGGGGAGAAGAGAGTTGCGACAACTCCCGACGTCGTGCGTCTGCTCATCAAGCTCGGCTACGACGTCGCCATCGAGTCCGGCGCCGGCGTCCCGGCTGCATTCAGCGATGGTGCCTATGTCGAAGCAGGGGCGGAGATCCTCGCCGATGCCCCTGAGCTCTACCGGAAATCCGACATAATCCTGAAAGTCAGGCCACCGCAGGGTGACGTCAGTCAGGGT
>JAZBPM010000214.1:0-6476 GCA_036351615.1 Desulfofustis sp. | reverse complement strand
GCCGTGCAGGATATCTCAGAGCGAAAAGAAGCGGAAAAAGCCCTGCTCGAAAGAGAGACCTTGTTCCGGGGCATGTTCGAGGAGCACAGTGCCGTGATGCTGCTCATCGACCCGGATACCGGCTCGATTATCAAAGCGAACAGCGCTGCCGCGAGCTATTACGGTTATTCGCTTGACACAATGCTGCAGATGCAGGTCCAGCAACTCAACGCATCCCCACCCGCCGAGACCTCGCAGAACATGCATCGAGCGCTGCAGAAACAGAAAAATCTATTCGCGTTCAAGCACTTAATGGCAGACGGGCAGATTCGCGATGTGGAGGTCCACTCAACGCCTATTACCATCCAGGAGCGGCCATTGCTGTTTTCCATTATCCACGACATCACCGAGCGCAAGCAGGCCGAAGCCGCCCTGCGGAAGAGCGAAGAAAAATACCGCTATATGTTCGAAAACATTCAGGATGCAGTGTACGAGGTCACGCTCGACGGCGAAATCATTGATATCAGTCCCTCCATTGAGGAATTGTCACGCGGCCAACTGACCCGTGAGGAGTTGATCGGAGAATCCGTGTATGAATTCTACCCTGATATCGAGACGCGAAAGACTTTTCTCGAAACATTACAGAAGACCGGCCGTGTCAACGACTACGAAATAACGCTTAAAAATCGCGACGGTTCGACGACGGTCTGCTCGATTTCGGCAAAGATGCAATACGACAGCCAGGGACAACCGAACAAGATCATCGGCAATATCCACGATATCAGTGACCGGGCGGCGTTAGAGAAGCGGCTCCTGCAATCGCAAAAGATGGAGTCGGTCGGCCGGTTGGCCGGCGGCGTAGCCCATGATTTCAACAATATGCTCGGAGTGATTCTCGGCTATACGGAAATCTCCCTTGAGCAGGTCCCCGAAACCGATCCGCTCCATCGGTCTTTATTGGAGATCCAGCAGGCGGCCAAGCGCTCGGCCGACCTGACCGCCCAGTTGCTGGCCTTTGCCCGCCGGCAAACGGCAACACCCAGGGTCCTTGATCTGAACAAAATGGTGCAGGGCATGCTGACCATGCTCCGGCGCCTCATTGGCGAAAATATTGAACTCGTCTGGCGTCCGGAACAGTCACTGGCCCCGGTCAAGATGGATCCCTCACAAATTGATCAAATCCTGGCGAATCTCTGCATAAATGCCAGGGATGCTATTGCCGGCAACGGTATCATTACCATTGAAACCGCCAACGTCACAATCGACGATGCTGCTGCCTGCGGCAAGGGGGAGACGCTCCCGGGAAACTACGTCATGCTGACCGTCAGCGACACCGGTTGCGGCATGGATAGCGAAACGCTCACTCATCTCTTCGAGCCTTTTTTCACGACCAAGCGAGTCGGTGAGGGAACCGGCCTCGGCTTGGCCACCGTCTATGGTATCGTCAGACAGAATAATGGCTTTATCGACGTCCAAAGCGACGTGGGAAGTGGCACGACGTTCAATCTCTTTTTGCCCCGCGTAGCATCGGAAAACGAGCAACCGATTGATAATACTGGTGCAACGACGATACTGCCGGGGGCTGAGACGGTACTCCTGGTTGAAGACGAGATCATGATCTTGGAAATGACCACAAAGATGCTTGAAAAGCTCGGATACAAGGTCTTTGCTCACCGGTCTCCCCAGGAGGCACTCAGCTTTGCCGAGCAACACACCGGTGCCATCAACTTGTTAGTGACCGACGTAATCATGCCGGAGATGAATGGACGAGATCTGACAGATAGGCTACTCCGCCATTATCCCGACCTGAAATGTCTCTACATGTCAGGCTACACCGCCGATGTAATTGCTCATCATGGCGTGCTCGACGAAGCGGTCTATTTTATCCAAAAACCATTTACGCGAAGCGACCTCTCAAAAAAAATCAGAGAGACCCTCGACTCCGAAGGTAGGCGATAAAACACGCCCCAACCCCCTGGGCGGCTTTCTCTTTAGAAAAAAACACTGTTACGAAATGCTTGGCCCCCGGTCCTCTGACGGCGACTCAATGGCATCATCTTCCAGTTTATGCAGCGGGAAATAGGTAAAAACGGGCCACCAGTCGAGGGGGCGGTGAAATGCGACGGCAATCCCGTGCTGATCTATTCTGTTTACCTTGCCAGGTACCTTGATGACCAACTCACTCTCCTGACCCAGGAGGGTGATCCTGACGCTGACCCGTTCGCCGATATGAAATTCTAACCGGCAATAAAGATAGATTGATTCAATGCTGATATCTCGTACAATCGCCTCGACCGTTCTCTCCTTCTTGTCCGATCGAATGATGGCGTGAGCGCCGTATTCTACTCTGGTGAGCCGACGTTTCTCCCTTATTCCGAGCGAATATGGCATAGCCTATCACATAGTTGGCAGGAGTTTTCTCACGGGCGATCTCATCGGGGACCGTGCGGCTTTCTCCGGCCCCTTCGCTTCACAGCTGATCTCATTTTTTCAGACATAACTTCCGATTGAGAAACCGAATCCATCGTTTTTTGGTCTTGGCGACCGCTCAGGTGTGATGCCTTGAATCGTTTGACTCCCGTCATTATCACCCATTTTTACCGTATTTCCAAATGCTGCTCAGAAAAAAGTGGTGCCATCACGCTGCTCCTTCCCCGTCTCCCGCCCACTTCAACGTACTTATCCATAGAAGTCGATATTACCTCCCCCTTAAAAGGGGGAAGACACGGACGCGCCAACGGTTCTTCCTCAATGTGAGAGCTGTATGTTCGTGCATACTTCCACCTCTATGCCCTCCATCGGGCGGCAATCAAGGCACGCCGGCTTCGAGGCGACAGCCGAAAGAGCGTGCCTTGTCGAAGTACCTGTTAACGGCGAAACTCGTCTTTCCTGTGACGCTCGACAATCAGGTCCGCCAGCCGATCGAGTTGCGCCAGATCATCCTGCCTCGGGTGCCCCTTGACCAGGAGCGGGTCGAGCACCTCGACTTTGAGGTTGGGAATCATCGCAGCCAGTTGCTCCACGGTCTTGCCGCCCCAGCCGTACGAGCCGATGATGGACAGATAGCGTGCTTTGGGTTTGAGGGCATTGGCCAGAAAAGCGGCGTAGGCGGCCATCGGGTGCGGGCCGGTGAGCACGGTCGGAGTGCCGAGTAAGATGGTACCGGCATCGACGAGGCACATGGCCAGCTTGCCGATATCGGTGACCGGCAGGTTGAAAAGTTCGACCCGCACCTGCCGCTCCATCAGGGCGGCGGTCAGGTGGTCGACCATGACCCTGGTACTGCCGTGCATCGACACGAACGGGAAACAGACCAGGTTGTGCGGCGTGCCGGCCGTCCAGTCGCGATAGGCATCGATGATCCACTCGGGATGATCGTAGACCTGGCCGTGGCTCGGCGCGATCATCTCGATGGCCAGCGGTGCCAGCTTCTCGATGTTTTTACCGATCACCGTGCGAAACGGCATCATGATCTCGGCGAAATAGCGCTTCGCCGCTTCGTGAACGCGGCCTTGGTCGGTCACGAAGAGATCGCTGGTGGCGATGTGCGAGCCGAAAAAGTCGCAGGAGAAAAGAATCTTCGCCTCGGCCAGATAGGTGACCATGGTCTCCGGCCAATGCACCCACGGGGTATGAATAAAGGTCAGGGTCGCATCACCCAGGTCAAGAGAATCGCCGTCGGCTACGGTAATAAAGCGCTGCTCATCGATCTGCAGCAGATCGATGAGAAATGTCTTGGCCTTGGGGGTGGTCACCACCTTGGCGTCCGGATAACGGTCGAGCACCAGCGGTATCGTCCCGGAATGATCCTGCTCGGCATGGTGACAGACCAGGTAATCGATACGCGGCACGTCCGCCAATTGGGCCAGAAACATCTCTGCCATCGCCGGGTCGACGGTATCGAGCAGCGCGGTCTTGTCACTGCCCTGCACCAGGTATGCGTTGTACGAGGTTCCGTCGGGAAGGGGGATCAGCGAATCGAAGAGGCGCCGATCCCAGTCGATGGCGCCCAGCCAGTATACCTTGTCATGCAGTTGTCTTTTGATCATAGCCACTCCTCAATAGAATTGCACATTGTGGTTCTCCAGCGAGCCGAACCGGCCCAGTCTCAGTACACCACCACTGTCAACGATAGGAATGCAAATCGGCAAAGGCAAGCCGATCATCACCGGGCGGGATAACCTATCCATCAATCGTCTTGCCGACCCGGCCGGCCAGCCCCCAGTCATCGAAGAGCACATAAAGGGCCGGGATAACCAGCAGCACCAGCACGGTGGAGGTCAGCAGGCCGAACACTACCGAAATAACTACCGGTTGGATCGCCGCAGCCTGGGTGCTCGTCTCCAGCAATATCGGCAGCAGGCCGGCGATGGTGGTGCCGGTGCCGATCAGGATCGCCCGGAGTCGGTCACGGCTGGCCTGGCCGGCGGCGGCCGCCGGCGCTAAGCCCTGCTCCCGGTGCACTTTGATAAACTGGATGAGCAAGATGGCATTGTTGACGACGATGCCGGCCAACGAGGCGGCACCGATCAGTGACGGCATAGACAGGTAGAAGCCCATCAACACATGCCCCCAGATGGCGCCGATAAAGGCCAGCGGGATGGATAACATGACAATCAGCGGTTCGATATAACTGCGGAACTGAAATGACAGAATGATAAAAATCCCGAGCAAGCCGACGAGCAGCCCGCGGCCGATCGATTTCCCGGTTTCCGCCGAGTTGGCCACCTGACCTTCGAAAACGACCGAGATACCGGGGTGGTTCTTCGAGAACTGGGCCAACCGGGACGCCTTGATATCTTTGACGACGGCCTGGGCGCTCGTTTGGCGGGCATCGACATTGGCGCTGACGACCACGGTACGGCGACCGTCGATCCGGGTGATCCGCGCCCAGTCGCGATCTTCTTCCACCCGAACGAGCACGTCCAGCGGGATCTGCCGGCCGTCCGGCAACTGGATGATCTGGTCGGCCAGATCATCGAGGCTCCGGCGATCCTGGTCGGCCTGACTGACGAGAATCTCGATATCCCATTCGCCGATGCGCTGGGTAGCGGCGATCTGCCCGAGCATTGCGGCACGCAGCTGGGTAGCCACTTCCTCGGCAGTCACCCCGAGCCCCTGGGCGCCCTCAGCGAGCGAGAACCGGCGCTGGGGCTTGCCGGGCCGCAGATCGTCGATGACATTGTAGACCCCGGTATAGCCGGCCACGTATGTCGCCATATCCACGGCGGCCTGTTTGAGCGCGTCAAGATCCTCGCCCTGCAACCGGATCTCGATCGGGATGCCGGCCGGTCCGAAACCCGGTTCCTGAATGATCAGACTGAGGATTCCCGGGATATCGCCGATCTGCTCGCGCCAGGCCGAGGTCAGGTCATCCAATGTAACGGTGCGGCGCTCCGCGGTCAGCAGATCGACCATGACCGTGGCCACATGGGCGCCGGACTCCTGGGCGCTGAGATTGTGGTTGAACCGAACCTGGATGGACTCTACCAGGGGTGCCCCGTCCGGTTGCTGCGGCGTCAGCTCGCTGTCCAGTCGGCGCATCGCCGCCTCAACGCGGCGTGCTACCGCTTCGGTCCGGACCAACGGCGTCCCTTGGGGCATCAGAATACGCGCCTCCAGTACGTCGCCGTCGATATCGGGCATCGCCTCGCTGCCGATGTGACCGCCGGCCATGAAACCGACCGAGCCGAGCAACACTGTAAAGATCAGGCCGAGCACCAGGTAGCGCAGGCGAATGGCCGCATCGGCCAGGCACCCGACCCATTCCTGAAAAGCGGCAAAACCCCGCTCGAATGCCGCTCGGAATCGTGATTGCCGATCCTCGGTCAGGCCCGCTACGCTGCCCTTGAGATGGTGCGGCAGGATCAGGAAGGCCTCGATCAGGCTGGCCGCCAGCGCGGCAATCAAGACCACCGGCAATACCTCGAGCACGGCGCCCATGTCACCCGCGAGAAAGGACAGCGGCAGAAAGACCGCGGCAGTGGTCAGAAACGACGACAGCACCCCGGGCAGCACCTGGCGCGTTCCCGACACCACGGCGGCCAGCGGCGAATCGTATTGCCGGGACTGGACGGCGATGTTGTCGGTGATGACGATGGCGTCGTCCATGACGATACCGATGGCCATCAACAGCGCCACCAGCGTGATCATGTTGAGCGACAAGCCGGTTGCGGCCATGACCGCAAAGGCGCCCATGAACGCCGCCGGCAACCCGAGCACCGCCCACAACGCCAAACGAGGGCGGAAGAACAGGCTCATCACCAGCACCACCAGCACCAGGCCGGTCAAACCATTGCTCACCAGCATCTGCAGCCGGTCACGAACGATACTGGTCATATCCTGGGTGACGGCGAGGTGCACCCCGTCGTCGAGCCGCCGCCGTTCGGACGCCACCAGTGCCGCCAGTTCGGTCATCACATCCAGCGCGTCACCGCGCAAGGTCTTGCTGACCTCCAGCACCAGGGCCCGCTCGCCGTTGAACCAGATCTGCTCCT
>JAZBPM010000213.1:0-2378 GCA_036351615.1 Desulfofustis sp. | reverse complement strand
AGTCGCGCTCTGGCTGGCATTGGCTGCCACTCCCTGTCTATTTTACGTGACCCAACGAAAACCAATTCGATGAGTCATATGGGCGCTGAAGGCATGATGTGGGCGGGGCAATTCCCGTTTACTGATGAGAAGCACGTATTTGCCAATATGGGGGATGGAACGTATTTCCATTCCGGCCATCTTGCCATTCGCGCTGCCGTGGCATCAAAGGCGAATATAACCTACAAGCTTCTTCATAACGGTTTTGTCTCTATGACCGGGGGGCAGCAACACGATGGTGATATTTCGCCCGAGAAGATGATAGCGCAGCTGAGAGGTGAAGGTGTCCAGCGTATAGCATTGGTATCAGATGAACCCGAGAAATATGACGCTCGAACGCTTGGTGTTCCGGTGTATCACCGTACAGCCATGGAAGCAGTACAGAAGGAATTTCGCGAGTTAAGCGGGGTAACGGTCATTATTTATGATCAGCCCTGTGCTACAGAGCGCCGCCGTCTGCGTAAGCGCGGCAAATGGCAAGACCCGGATAAGCGCGTTTTTATTAATCCGGAGGTGTGCGAAGGGTGTGGCGATTGCTCCACGGTTTCAGGCTGCATGGCTATTGAGCCTCTGGAAACCGAGTTGGGTCGCAAGCGCAAAATTAACCAGTCTTCATGTAACAAAGATTTTTCCTGTCTCGAGGGGTTCTGTCCTTCACTCGTTAGTGTCTCCGGTGCGCAACCGAAAAAAGCGCAGGCCGCCGAAGTGCAGATAGATGCCAGTCACCTGCCTGTGCCTGAGTCCACCATTGATGGAGCCTGGTCGATACTCGTGTCAGGTATTGGTGGCGCGGGGGTGGTAACGATAGGTCAGACGCTGGCGGTTGCAGCGCACGCCGACGGCTATTTCTCAACCAGCCTTGACATTACCGGTATGGCCCAGAAGTACGGGGCTGTTCATTCTCACGTCAAGATAGCGGAAAGCCCTGAGCAGATGAGAGCTACCCGCATCGCTGTGGGCGAAGCTAACGCGATGATAGGCAGTGACCTCGTTGTCGCCGCTGGTGACGAGGCGCTTTCAAAAATTGTCAGTGGCAAATCGGTTGCCGTTGTTGATACGACAGTGGTTCCGACCGCCGAGTTCTCAATGAATCCTGATTGGAAGGTAGACAGTGAAGCGCAGATAGGTCGCTTGCATCAGGTATTGGGAGACAATCTTCGAGCTCTGGATGCGCAGACCCTGGCAGACAGAGTAATGGGAGATCGCGTTTTCGCCAATATGTTGCTGATGGGTGCTTCCTGGCAGCAGGGAGGAATTCCCCTGTCTCTGGAGGCAATTCATCGTGCCATAGAGCTGAACGGGGTTGCCGTTGCCAAGAACAAGCAGGCCTTCGACCTCGGGCGACTGGCCTATGCAGACGCCCCTGCCGCCCGCCGTCTGGCGGGTGAGGAAGAGGCGGTTGTAGTGCAGATGCATCACGAGCCTTCAGTGGACGATATCGTTGCACATCGGGTGGCGGAATTGACCGACTACAAGGACGCAGCCCTCGCCAAGCGCTACTCGGACATGGTGCAGCGGGTGCGGAGTGCAGGACTGAATGAGGCAGCAGTCAAGGCTGTTGCGCGTGGCTATTACAAGCTGCTGGCGGATAAGGACGAATGGGAGGTGGCCAGGCTCTATACCAAGCCAACGTTTCGAAAAGCCCTGGCAGATACCTTCGACGGCGACATGAAGCTCACCTTCCACTTTGGTGCGTGGCCCTACGGTGGGCTGGACAAAGAGACCGGCAAGTTCACCAAGGGGGAAGTATCGGGCAGCAGGGCACTGTTCTTCTTCGGGATGATGAACCGGTTCCGGTTCCTGCGCGGCACTATACTGGATCCATTCCGTTATTCAGAGGAGCGGAAGCTCGCCAAAAGACTGCTTGCTGAATATGAGGCAGATATTGAGTTTTCCCTGTCGAATAACTCGGCGGAAGCGGCTGACAAAATCGCTCAGCTATTGAATCTGCCCGAGCATATTCGCGGTTACGGTCATGTTCGTGAACGTCATGCTGATATCGTGAGCAAAAGCCGCGACGAACTGCGAACTGCAATCCTCACTCGTGAGTTGAAGGCCGCCTGATTTGAAGTGATACCGAGCCGTACCGGATTGCCAGGTGGAGCTATAAAAACCAAGGAACCACTTATGCTCAGAACGCTCATCAGTTTTCTGATGGTTGCAGTCATCAAGGTCGCTATTGCGGCTGATTACGATGTCATTGTCCGCAACGGCACTATCTATGATGGAACCGGGGCACCTCCTTATGTTGCAGACCTCGCCATCAACGGTGACCGCGTGAGTGCCATCGGGCAATTTCCTCCCGGGTCCGCCGATCTCGAGATTGACGCATCCGGGCT
>JAZBPM010000212.1:0-3107 GCA_036351615.1 Desulfofustis sp. | reverse complement strand
TTTTCAATCCGCTGTTGATCATCAACCGGGTCGGCAACAACGCCCGCCTGAACCAGATGAAACTGCGCACATTGGTCGCCAAATACCTCGGCGTCAACCTGCCCGATCTGGGCGAAATCCCTGAGGACCAATCGGTCGGCCGGGCACTGCGCTCATTTCTGCCGGTTTGCGAATACGCGCCCGACTCCCCGTCGGCACAGGCAATAGCAAAGATCGGCACCCGGCTGGGCAAAGTGGTCGACCTCTATGAGACCAAGCGACGCGCCGCAGCCGACAATTCGGCTGAATCCGGCTGAGCCGGCCGCGGCTATCCCTTTCGGGCCGGCAGGCGCCGGCGCTGCAGGATAAAGAGGTTGCCGAGCAGAATCAAGCCGACTCCGGCAGCGGCGACGATCGACCAGCGATAATCCTCCCAGATCGTCGAAATAGTCAGCGCGACGATCGGAAAGAGCAGCGTTGAATAGGCGGCTCGATCGGCACCGATCGAACCGATCAAGGACAGGTAACAACCGAAGGCAATCACCGAACCGAACAGGGCAAGGTAGACGAGTGAACCGACATAGGCCGGCGACGGGTCGAAGGTAAACGGTGTCGACGTGGCCAGCGCGGCGAGCACCATCACCAGCGCACCATAGCCCATACCATAGGCGTTGGTCTGGATAATCGGCAGCGAATTCATCTGGTTTCTGGCCGACACGATATTGCCGAGCGAAGCGAACAACGTCGCCACGACGCAAATCAAGGCGCCGCGGAACCCCTCGTCGGCCAGGGAAAAAGCGGCAATCTCATGATGAAAGACGAGCACGATGCCGGCCAGGCCCAAGGCTGCACCGATCACCACCCGTGAATCGATCGGCGTTTTCAGAAACAGGGCCCCGTTCAGGATGTTCATCACCACGATCGTTGAGAAAATAACCGCCGCCAGACCGCTGGCGATATAGAGTTCGGCAATGTAGAAAAGCAGATAGTTGCAGCCGAAAAGCAGCACCCCCTGCAAGAAGATGAAGCCGTGATCCCGCAGGGAAAAACGCATCGGCAGCCGTCTGATCCGGCACCAGGCGAGCAGGATGAACGCTGCCAGCAGAAAGCGGTACGCCACCGAAACGATTGGCGCGACACTGCCAAGCTGCAGTTTAATACCGATCCAGGTCGATCCCCAGATCAGGACGGTGGCCAGATAAAAGAGCAGGTTACGCATCGGCATCAGGGAAAATCCTTCAGCGGTCAACCGTGCTGTCGCGGGCGAGGAGACGAAGCGCAAGCAGGACGAACGGGAAACCGTGAAGCATGAGATCAAAGATGTCGACCGGCCTGGTCAGCGTGCCGCCGGCCAGCATCTTCAGCTTTTGCCAGAGATGCGGTTCGGGAACGAACGGCGCCAGGCCGAGTGTCAAACAGAGGATGACGAACAGCGCGATCGGCAGACGTTTCATGACCGGATCATCCCTGAACTCAGAGGCAGACAGGGTCGCTATCGGCCAGTTCGGCAATTTGTTCGGCGTGCCGGCGCTCCTCTGCGATAATGACCTCCAGGTGCGACTTGACCTCGACATCTTCGATCATGCTGTGCAGAAATTCGTAGAAGAGCGCGGTATCTTCTTCGAAAATTCGAGATTGTTCGAGCGAATCCTCCACGTCACGTACCTGCCGCAACTCCTGCTGGTCCAGCGAAAAGGTCTGGTTGGCAACCATCTCCTGAAGCAATCGCCGGCCCATCTGCTCCAGTTCCAACTCGTCGCCGCTCAAGTGTCGGTTTGAGCGGATCGAGGCGAACCACTCGGCATGCTCCCGCTCATCGTCGGCCATTCGCGTGAACAACGCGGCGATTTCCGGCTGATCGGAAGCGGCGGCGGCCCGGCGGTAGGCCTGTTCGCCGTTTTTTTCGATCTGGATGGCAATTTCTCGAATATCGTCAATGGTAAACATGGTTATCTTCCTGTTCTGCTGCCTGACAGCCGATGACTCTGCTCCCGGCCGAAGTGCATGGCCGGCACCCCCTGTCGTTTCACGATTCCGTACACGGACCACCTATCTACCAATGATTGTTCGCCATGACAACAGAAGAGATAGATGGCGGAAAGGCTCAGCCACCAATCTCCCGGGCTGTCAGTCCCTGCTTCTCCAGTTCGCACCGCAGCCAATCCATGGCCCGCTCCACCGATCCATCCGGTCCGCGTACGCCGATCTCGACCAGCCAGCGACCGTTCTGCGGAAAACGTGGCAGGCTCGACACCTTGATATCGGCAAACCGCCGCTGGGCGTCCGTCAATAGGCCGATCAGCTCACTCTCCCGGACATCGGCTACCGTCACTGCGGCAAACCGGTTCTGCTGCCCGACGCTCGTCTTGAAGCGAGTTGCGACGACCCACTCGAGCATCGGCCAGGCCATTTCCGGAAAACCCGGCAGACAGAAAATGGTGCCGAGGGAAAACCCGGGAATATTATTGAAAGCGTTGGGAATCAGTTCGGCTCCTTCCGGCAGTTCGGCCATCAGGACCCGGTTTGGATAGGCCTCGCGACCGAACTGGTTCTCGATCATCCGTAGCGCTTCGGGGTGGCGGACGAGGGGTAGTTCATGTGCTCCAGCCATCGCCTGCCGCGTCAAGTCGTCGGGAGTGGCGCCGATCCCGCCGAAACAGAAGCAGACCTCACCCCGTGCCCGAATCGCTCGAAACGTGTCGATCAACAGTGCTTCGTTGTCACCGACGTAGTTGACCCAGCGCAGATCGACACCGATAGCGGAAAAATAGGCCAGCGCCCACGGGAAATGTTTGTCGGTCCGCCGGCCGAGCAGCAGTTCATCGCCGATAATCAGCAGTCCGGTCCGTCTCAGTGTGATTTTCATGAAAACCCAAATGGCATCGACACCTGCACGCTCGGTCGTAAAGCAGTGTCAGCGGAGAAGAGAAGGCCCTGCGGCTCGCGGTCAAGCCACCCCTGATGGAGGGCCATTCATGGTTTTTGATCCGTTTGAGCCATTTGCGAAACCGTCTTTTCGCCCAAACTCTGCGTTATGCTCAAAATTTTATCCTCGGAATATCATGTATATGCCTGCGGTAAAATTTTTCGCATGCCTTGATTTTGAACGAAAATCTAAGTTTTGCAAA
>JAZBPM010000211.1:0-6731 GCA_036351615.1 Desulfofustis sp. | reverse complement strand
TTTGCAAAACTTAGATTTTCGTTCAAAATCAAGGCATGCGAAAAATTTTACCGCAGGCATATACATGATATTCCGAGGATAAAATTTTGAGCATAACGCAGAGTTTGGGCGAAAAGATTGTTTTGCAAACGGCTCCAATGAATCGTGCACGATAAGAGGATTGATAATGAAACCGAACTCCGATTACCGCAGGACCTATCCGATTTCCTGGGAGCAGTTGCACCGCGATTCCCGGGCGCTGGCCTGGCGGCTGCTCGACGTCCACTATTTCAAAGGGCTGATCGCCATTACCCGGGGCGGACTGGTGCCGGCCGCGGTGATTGCCCGGGAACTGGACATCCACCTGGTCGAGACTATTTGTATCTCCAGCTACGACTGGCAGGACAAAAAGGGCGAAGCTGAGATTCTCAAGGGGGTTGATGGTGACGGCGAGGGCTGGCTGCTGATCGACGACCTGGTCGATACCGGCCGTACCGCCAAGCTCGTCAAGGAAATGGTGCCCAAGGCACATTTCGCGACAATTTACGCAAAACCGGCCGGTCGGCCACTGGTCGATACGTTCGTCACCGAAGTCAGCCAGGATACCTGGATCCTGTTCCCGTGGGATGCCGAATCCACATTCGTCCAGCCGCTGGCCGGACAGGGGCGGTAGGCCGGCGAGATGACGGAAACACCGGTGATCAGGCTGGAGGGGATCAGCAAGTTCTTCGGTTCGGTGCGGGCCAACCACGATATCAGTCTCGAGCTGCATCGTGGCCGGGTATTGGCCCTGCTCGGGGAGAACGGCGCCGGCAAATCGACGCTGATGTCGATTCTGGCCGGGCAGCTGCAGCCCGACCAGGGTGTCATCTATCACCACGGCAAGCCGGTGATCTTTACCTCCACCGAGCAGGCGATCGCTGCCGGCATCGGCATGGTCTATCAGCATTTCAAGCTGGTGGAGGCGATGACGGTAGCCGAGAACGTCTATCTCGGCCAGTCGCCGACTGCCTGGCTGAAGTCCCGGGAAATGACCCGCGTGGTCAACGAGCTGGCCGAGTCTTATGGCATGCAGGTCCGTCCCGAAGCGCTGATCTCAGATCTGTCCATGGGAGAAAAGCAGCAGGTCGAGATCCTTAAGCTGCTGCTGCGACAAAGCTCGATCCTGATCTTCGACGAACCGACCGCCGTACTGACGCCTCACGAGGCGTACAACCTGTTCGCGACGATGCGGCGCATGCGGGCGGCCGGCAAGGCCATTGTCTTCATCAGTCACAAGCTCGAGGAGGTGATGGCCATTGCCGACGATATCGCCATTCTCAAACGGGGCGAGGTGATCGATATCATGCCCGCCGACCGGGTCGGCTCAACGGCAGAACTGGCGGAGCGGATGGTCGGCCGTGAAGTGTTGCTGCAGGTGGAGCGCCAGCCGGTCGAGCCGCGCCAGCTGGTACTCACCGTGGAGAACCTGCAGGATGACTTCCTGCACGATATCGATTTGGAGGTGCGCCAGGGAGAGATCCTCGGGGTGATCGGCGTTGCCGGCAATGGGCAGAAGCCGCTGGTCCAGGCAATTTGCGGTCTGCGCCGGCCACGATCCGGTACCATCACCTTGCTCGGACTCGAGTGGGAGCGCTTTTTCAGCCACCACCGCTGGGACAAATCCCTCAGTTATATCCCGGAGGAACGGCAGGGGCTGGCAACGTGCCGGGGCCTTGACTTGCTTGAGAATTTCCTGCTCACTACCCGTTCCGGCTTTACCGTCGGTCCTTGGTTGCCGCGCGGTGAGGCAGGCCTCAAGGCGCAGCGGCTCGTCGAGGAGTTTGATATCAGGCCGCCGGATCTGAACAACCTGGCCTGGCAATTGTCAGGCGGCAACCTGCAGAAGCTGGTGCTGGCCCGTGAGTTTCACCGGAAACCGCGCTTGATTGTCGCCGAGCAGCCGACACAGGGGCTCGATATCGCTGCCGCCGAAGATGTCTGGAATCTGTTGCTCAAGGCCCGGGAACAGGCCGGAATCCTGCTGGTGACCGGTGATCTGAACGAAGCCCTGGCCCTTGCCGACCGGCTGGCGGTCATGTTCGGTGGCCGGATCGTTGCGACGTTTGCCGGTGGTGACCGGGACATGGTCGAACGAATCCCCCAGATGATGGCGGGATTAACCCAAGAGGAGATGACCTGATGACGACCCAATTACCGCCATTGAGCCGTCTGCTCCTGCCGGTCGGGACGATGGAGACCTTTGAACGGGCGGCGCCGCTGGCCGGTCTGTTGATACGGACCATGGAGATTGGTGCCGACCGGGTTGATCTGGTACACGTGGTGGCCGGCTCTTTTCTCGGGAAACGGTTCAAGTCCGTCGATCTGACAGCCGGAGAAACGCTCTCGATGGAGGAGCTGCAGCGGTTGCGCGCCGACTACCTGGCCGAGACGGCGGAGCCGCTGCTGGCAACCTGCGCCCGGATGATCCAGCAGGAGTCGGCGGGCCGCATACCCGCTCAATTGCTGCGGGACGGCGATCCGGCCAAGGTGATCGGCTCGCTCTGTTCCGAGCATGGCTACTCGACCCTGGTCATGAGCCGGCGCCGGATACCGGCCGAGACCGGCTGGTTGACCGGCAGCGTCACCGCCTCGCTGCTCCACCGGCATGCCGGGGCGACGATCTATCTGGTCGACGGCACACCGCGATCACCCGAAGAATCGCCGTTCGCACGAACGCTGATCGGTGTCGACGATGCGCCGGCCAGCGAGAAAGCGGTGGCCGAAGCGGCATTGCTGCTGTCCCGGGTAAATGAGCAGATCGAGCGGGTGATCCTGGTCCACGTCCTCGATCAATCCTGTTATTACAACGAAGACGGTGCACCGTGCAGTCAGACCAGCCTGAGCGGCCAACGGGCTCTGGAACAAGCAAGCACGACGCTGGTAGAGGCGGGGGTCGATCCGGAAAAGATCACCATGGTCATCCATTTCGGGCAACCGGGCACCGTCCTCGTCGAGGAAGCGCTCGATTGTGACGCGACCATGATCTTTATCGGCAAGCGCGATCGATCGCGAATGGCCCAACTCTATCTCGGCTCGGTCTGTAACGATATCGTCCAGAACTGCCGGCAGCGGGTTCTTGCCCTGGTCGGCTGATCAGGGCCGGGCAGCCCTAGGCATCTGAGAAAACCGATGTTCATCAAACCATCGACGCGCCGTCTGTTCCGTGAATTTGCCAACCTCGACCGTTACGGCTGGGGGGTTCGGCTGCACGGGTATGTCTACGGGCGCTGGCTCTATCAGTACATCGCCATCGGCACCGGCGAACATCGCCTGGTCAAGGCTGCCCGGCCGCTGTTCCGGCTGCTGCGGCGGCTGAGCAAAAATCGGCGCGACACCCCGCCGGCAGGCAGACCGACGGATACAATCGGTTTTGCCGACACCTATCATGGCAAGGTCGTCACCCTCGACGCCGCGCGCAAACTGGTCACCCTCAATCAACCGCTCAGCCTGCCGAACCTGGAAAAGGTGGTGCCCTATCAACGGGCCCGCGACATTATCCTGGAAAACCCCGATCATCTTGCCGTGCTGCAGTGCCCCTGTCGTTCGGCCCGCCAAAAGCCGTGCCTGCCGCTCGAGGTTTGCCTGGTGGTCGGCGAACCATTTGTCGGCTTTATCGTCGATCATCACCCGAACAAGGCGCGGCGGATCGACAGTGGTGAGGCGGTGGCCATCCTGGAGGCGGAAAACCGGCGCGGTCATGTAGCCCACGCCTTTTTCAAGGACGCCATGCTTGACCGTTTCTATGCCATCTGCAATTGCTGCAGCTGCTGTTGTGGTGCGATGCAGGCGCAGCGCCATGGAACGCCGATGCTGGCGCCGTCGGGTTATAGCGTACGATTTGCCGAAACGCAGTGCATCGGCTGCGGGCAGTGTGGTGACGTTTGCCAATTCGCCGCAATCACCTTTGATGAAAAGCCGCTGATCGATCTGGAACGATGTATGGGCTGCGGTGTCTGCGTCAGCGCCTGCCCGGAAGAGGCACTGACGCTGCAGCGCGACCCAGGCAAGGGGGAGCCGCTGGAGATCCATCGACTGATGGCCGAAGCTGCGTCCCGGGAGGAAGTACAATGAGTGAGGCGTCATCTGATCTTGAAAGAAAACTGAGCAGCGCCATAACCGGCGAGGTCCTGTTCGACGCCTTCAGCCGGGGGCGCTATGCCACCGATGCCTCGCACTACCAGGTGATGCCGGTCGGCGTGGTGGTGCCGAAAACCATGGACGACGTGCGCGCCGCCCTCGATCTAGCCGCTGCCCACGGAGTTCCCGTCCTGCCGCGCGGCGGCGGCTCGTCGCAATGCGGGCAGACGGTCAACGAGGCCCTGGTCATCGATGATTCAAAATACCTCAACAAGTTGATCAGTATCGATGTCCAGGGCCGCCGTTGCACTGTCGAGCCGGGCATCGTGCTCGACGAGCTCAACGCGCTGCTGCGTCCGCACGGCCTCTGGTTCCCGGTCGACGTGTCCACCTCGTCGCGGGCCACCATCGGTGGCATGGCCGGCAACAATTCGGCGGGCAGCCGCTCGATCCGCTACGGGTTGATGCGTGATAACGTCCGGTCCATCGCCGCCACGCTGGCCGACGGCAGCGAGCGCACCTTCGGCCGGCTGGTCCGGCCGGGTGAAGACAGTACGGATCAAGATGACGCCCTGATCGGCGCCCTGCGCGCTCTGGGAAAGCGGGAAGCAGCCGAGATCGTCAGCCGCTTTCCCACGGTGCTCCGCCGGGTCGGCGGCTACAATATCGATGCGCTGCTGCCCGACCGGGAGCCGATCAACCTCTCTCACCTGTTGGTCGGCTCAGAAGGAACGCTGGCGTTTTTCCGCTACCTTGAACTCAAGCTCTCGCCGCTGCCGAAGAACAAAGTGCTCGGCGTCTGTCATTTCCCGACCTTTTATGCGGCGATGGACGCGGCCCAGCACTTGGTGAAGCTGGAACCCACGGCGGTCGAGCTGATCGACCGGACGATGATGGAGTTGGCCCGCGAGATTCCGCTGTACCGTCAGATCATCGAAAATGTCGTTCGTGGTGAACCGGAAGCACTGCTGCTCGTTGAATTCGCCGAAGAAGATCAGCAGGAGAACCTGCGCCGTCTGGCCGGCCTGACCGATGTGATGAGCGATCTCGGCTTTTCCTGGAACAACGGCAGTACCGGTCCCGGCGGCGTGGTCGAAGCCCTCGAACCGGCACTGCAACGCTCGATCTTCGAGGTGCGTAAGGCCGGATTGAACATCATGATGTCGATGAAGGACGAGCGCAAGCCGATCTCCTTTGTCGAGGATTGTGCCGTCGCCCTGGAGGATCTGGCCGAGTTCACCGCCCGGCTCACCGATCTCTTCGAACGCTACAACACCCGGGGAACCTGGTATGCCCACGCCTCGGTGGGCTGCCTCCATGTCCGTCCGGTTCTGAACCTGCGCCTCGACCAGGACGTCCGGGCGATGCGGGCCATCGCCGAGGAGGCCTTTGCCATGGTGCGGGAGTATAAAGGCTCCCACTCCGGCGAGCATGGCGACGGCATCGTCCGTTCCGAATTTCACGAACAGATGTTCGGGCCGAGGATGGTCGCCGCTTTTGGTGAGGTCAAACACCACTTCGACCCACACCGGCTCTTTAATCCGGGCCGGATCGTCGATCCGCCGACCATGGACGATGCCCGACTCTTTCGCTACGCCCCCGGCTACCGGGTCGCCGATTTCCCGACCGTGTTCGACTGGTCGTCCTGGCCCGGCGCCGCCGGCGGTTTTCAGGGCGCGGTGGAGATGTGCAATAATAACGGAGCCTGCCGCAAGATGCTGGATGGTGCCATGTGCCCCTCCTTCCGGGTGACGAGAAACGAGCGAGACACCACCCGCGGCCGCGCCAACTCCCTGCGATTGGCTATTTCCGGTCAGTTGGGCGATAATGCGCTGACCTCGACGGAGATGGACGAGACTCTGAAACTCTGCGTATCCTGCAAGGCGTGCAAACGGGAATGCCCCACCGGCATCGACATGGCCAAGATGAAAATCGAGGTCACCGCGGCCCGCAAGCGCAAGACCGGCTTCACCCTGCACGACCACCTGATCGCCTGGATGCCGCGTTATGCGCCGCTGCTCGCGAAACTACCCTGGCTGGGTAACAGCCGCAGCACCGTGCCCGTTCTGGCCCGCCTGATGGAACGCGTCGACGGTTTTACCAGCCGCCGGCCGCTGCCCCGCTGGCGCCGGGATATCTACCGGCCGGCCGCTTCCTATGGTCCGGACAGCGCCCCTGAGGTAATCCTCTTCGGTGATACCTTCAACACCTATTTCGAATCGGAGAACCTGCTGGCGGCGCGCGAGGTGCTCCTGGCGGCCGGCTACCGGATACTCGCGCCGCGGGCCGCAACCGAGCCGGGACGCCCCGTCTGCTGCGGCCGCACCTTCCTCACCGTCGGCAAGATCGAGCAGGCCCGATCCGAGGCGAGCCGGCTCCTCGACACCTTTTATCCCTACGCCGAGCGCGGTGTACCCATCGTCGGTCTGGAGCCCAGCTGCCTGCTCTGCCTGCGCGATGAAGTCCCCTCGTTGCTGCCGGGGGAAAAATCCGCGGTGGTGGCTCGGCAGGCCCTGCTTTTCGAAGAATTCTGCACCACCAGAAAACTCCGACTGAACCTGGCACCGCTCAATAAAAGGGCCCTGGTGCACAGTCATTGCCACCAGAAGGCCTTCAATACCGTGGGCGGCCTC
>JAZBPM010000210.1:0-2366 GCA_036351615.1 Desulfofustis sp. | reverse complement strand
TATCCGGCCATCTGTCTCGCCATATCCATTCTCATACTGGTGGTAATTCTGGTCTTTGTCATCCCTGTTTTCGAAGAGATGTTCTCCCAGATGAACAACGCCGCCCTGCCGATCCCGACCCAGATCGTCGTTGGTCTGAGCAACGCCTTTAAAAACAACTTTCTCTGGATTTTGCTGCCGTTTATCGCCATCATCTATATCTTTCGCAAGATCTACAACACCGAAAAAGGCCGGCTCCGCATCGACCAGGCGCTGCTGCATATGCCGGTCGTCGGCATCCTGATCAGAAAAGTCGCGGTCGCCAAGTTCACCCGCACGCTGAGCACCATGCTGCAAAGCGGAGTTCCCATCCTCGAAGCCCTGCAGGTGGTCGCCAGGACCGCCGGCAACAAGGTTATCGAACGGGCCGTGTTCCGGGTGTCGGACTCGATCGCCGAAGGTCGCCCGATTGCCGAGCCGCTTGAGGAAAGTGGCGTTTTTCCGAACATGGTCGTACAGATGATCAACGTCGGTGAGTCGGTCGGCGCCCTGGATGCAATGCTCGAAAAAATCGCCGACTTCTATGACGAAGAGGTTGATCAGGCCGTCTCCAACCTGACCGCGATGATCGAACCCTTCATGATGGTTTTTCTCGGCGGGCTGATTGGTGCCCTGGTCGTCTCCATGTACCTGCCGATCTTCGAGATGGCCGGCCATATTTAACGGGGGTGCCGCACCACCGCGAAAAAAACGGTCGAAAATCGCATTTGAAAAAATAATAACCTGATACCATTGACATAATCTGCGCGGCGAATACAATTACAGACAGGTGATGCACAACAGGTCTTATCTATCGGGAGGAAACCATGACACTGACAAAAGCCGACCTGGTCCAACAGGTCTATAAAAACCATGAAGGATTGACCAAGGCCCAGGCGACTGCTTCCGTCGAGGCCTTCCTGCGTCTTTCCAAACAATCGTTGATCAACGGCTCCGACCTGCTGTTGAGCGGTTTTGGCAAGTTCAACGTTAAAGACAAAAACGCACGACGTGGCCGCAATCCGCAAACCGGTGAAGAGCTGACCCTGGAAGCCCGCCGTGTGGTTACCTTCAAACCATCGGGAATTCTACGCGAGAGAATCAATAAATAGCCATCGTGCCGTTTTTTGCCATCTCCTGCTACACACCCTCGTCGCACTGCTGCCTGATCGGGATCGCTCCCGGTCAGGCAGCGTGCTTTTACCCCCATGGATTGGCCCGAACTACACCGATTGCCACTCGATGCGATCGACACTGACAGATCCTGGAGCCTGCATCAGGACCTCAATCAGTCGATTGATGCTGCACTTCTTGCTTCCGTGCAAAAATACGGCATCCTCCGAGCGCCGCTGGTGCGCCGATCGGGCCGGGACAGCTATCAAGTCATCTGTGGAGCGGCTCGTCTCCAGGCACTCCGTGCAACGGCCGCGGATCAGGCATTTTGTCTGGTCCTCGACCCGGCTTTGGAGCCACGGGATCTGCTCATCCTGGCGGCCCGAGACCAGGCGGAAAACGCTACGCTCAGTCCCATCGAAACGGCGCGGCTGGCGCTGCTTGCAGCCACCTTTGTCGGCGATGACGCACCGGCCCTCCTCGCCGCACACACCACCATCAAAAACAGCGGTCAGCGGCGGCGGATCGTCCGGCTGCTCGATCTTGAGCCACCGCTCCGTCAGGCCATCCACGTCGGAACAATGTCGACGAAGACCGGCTTGCTGCTGGCCGAACTTTCAACAGACGACCGACTCTTTCTCGGACGTCTGTTCACCGGTCTGGTCCTCAATGATAACAAGCAGCAGCGAATCATCGAATATGGCCGAATCATTACCGTTCGGGAACACTGCTCGTTCCAGGATCTCTTCCGCGACCGCTATCGCTATTGCCTGGACATCGACCACCGGCGGGATAACATTCCGCAGCTGACGAACCGTCTACTCGACGAGATCTACCGCCATAGTCATCCGTTGATCACCGAGGCTCGGCAACAGTTCGCCGGACGTGTCAAATCTCTGCATCTCCCCTCGCAGTGCACCGTCATACCGAGCACCTCGTTCGAATACGACCGGGTCACCCTGTCGATCGAATTCGACAGTCTTGACGACTTGGCAACGCGCTTGCCAGCCTTGAAAGACCTTCTGGCGTGAGCTTTTGTGTGAAAGGGCAGAGTTACGTGATTCGTTGTGCCTTCCAGTCATGGAGGGGAGCTTTTATAGCTTGCGGGGGACAGGTTAAAACCTATTCCGCCTCTTTTAGTTAACGGGGGACAGGTTAAAACCTTTCCCGCCTCTTTTAGTTAGCGGGGGACAGGTTAAAACCTTTCCCCCGTTAGATATGATAGCTGACATCGC
>JAZBPM010000209.1:0-4021 GCA_036351615.1 Desulfofustis sp. | reverse complement strand
CTTCCTGCAGCGCTGCTCCTCTGATCCCGGCTACTGGCAACAGCTTTCCGAAGGTGCCATTGCCCGGGTTGAAGAGCGGTATACCTGGCGCCGCTATGCCAAGCGGCTGCTGTCGTTGACCTGCATCTACGGTTTCTGGAAATTTTCGACCAAGCTGGAGCGGCAGGAAACCAGGCGATACATGGAGATGCTCTATCACCTGCAGTTCAAGCATCGAGCCGCGACACTCGAACAGTATTAAGGGAACCATGAAAAACGAAATTCCGATTTTTTCAAGCTCCCCTTAGGACGAGGGCTTTCGTGTGAGCGGCATCAGGCAAAGCCGTAGTGTCGCAGTCCGTCGATAATGCCGGCGGCGTATGATTCCGGCGAGAAATAGATATTCGGGCGATCGCGCAGGTGGTCCAACTCGTCACTGTGATTAGCGACCACCAACCCCCTGGTGCGGCCGTCGATCATGTCGGCGTCGTTACCGGAATCACCGGCAACCATGATGTGACGCGGGGAAAAATCATACTTCTGGATCAGGTATTCGATAGCCTTACCCTTTGACGCCCGAAGCGGCAGGATGTCGAGAAACTGGCCGTGGGAATAGATCACCTGACAGCGCAGCTTCATCTCGTCCAGAGCGTCGCAAACCTGCTGGAGGCGGGAATCTTTCTCCTCTAGATAGTAACTGATTTTGTGACTGCGCTGCCCTTCCGCCTCCTGTGAGACGAGAAAATCAAAATTTGCAAGCGCCCTCTTTATTTCCTCGGCCTGCCACTGCCAGGAGATGTGCTGCTGCCAGCCTTTGTCCATGCGAAAATCGGGACCGTAATAGATTTCAGTACCCACCGAGCAGATCATGATGTCCGGCGTCGGGAAATTGTACTCCGTCATAATCTCGATGGTCAACTCCAAGCTCCTGCCGGTTGCCACCCCCCAGGCGATGGTATCGCGGTTCTCCTCGAGCAGGTAGAACAATCGCTCCATCGCGGCATCGTCTCCGACCAGGGTGTTGTCGATATCGGTAATCAATAAGTGCCTGACATTGGTCAGCCGCCGCCCGAACGACGGACGGTTGTTCGTGCTTCCTGCCGCATCGCCTCCCGGTAGATCGGGATGAGCCCCCTTGGGCAGCAATCCTCTGATGGCATCGAGGTATTTTTCGCAGTGGGCCCGCCAGGAATAATGTGAGCGAACGCCGTTGACACCGTTGTTGGAGAACATCGTCCACTGTTCCTTGTCGAGCAGGATTGACTTGATCGCAGTAGCGATCTGGGATGCATCGGTAACATCGACGAGAATCCCGTTCTGACAATTGGCAACGATGTCCCGGGGACCGCCATCGTCGGTGGCCACAATCGGTACGCCGCAGGAAGACGCCTCAATCAGGGTCAGGCCAAATGGCTCGACCAGCGCAGGGTTTACAAATACACCGTTACTTTCAGCACATAAACGATATAGCTCAGGAACTTCCGTAGCAAAATCGTGTTTTTTCGGAATGGCCAGTTTGCCGTAGAGATCATAGCGATCCATATGCAGCAGCATATCGGTCAGGACATCCTTTTCATTGTCCTCCATGTCACTGATATTACTTCGTATACCGGCAAATATCGCGAGATTGGCAACGGCCCGCAGCTCCGGGTCCGTGCCGTAGGCGCTGATCAACCCGGCAATGTTTTTCCGGTGGTCGGGGCGGCAGAGCGCCAGGATAAAGGGTTTGTCCGGCGACATCCAGAAGCGGTGCAATTCCCGCAACAGGGTGTGGCGGGTCTGTTTCACTTCGTCGCTGAAGAGATCCGGGTCGAACTGGATGTCGTAGTAGGGGTAAAACGCCTCCAGGTCGAGACCGGGCGGAATCACCTGCAATGCCGCCTTGGCGGTATTGTCGTAAAGACCGTATTGTTCTTCTATTTCCTGTTGCGTCGATACGACGATCAGGTCGGCAGTTTTGATAATGCGCTCTTCCCGGTCGATCCGGGTTTCGATTTTGTACTGGCTGTCGATCTTCGTCGTGGTTAAACCGTCTCCGAGAAGCTTGTTGCGCTTGTTGCGACCAAGCGAATGACCGGTAAAAACGAATGGGACGTCAAATGCAGCGGCGAGTTCCATGGCGACATAGCCGGCATCTGCATAATGTCCGTGAATCAGGTCGGGGGTTCTACCCTCTTTGGTGATAAAGGTGATGATATTGTCGATAAATTCCTCCAGATGAGGCCAGAGTAATTCTTTTCTGAGGTATTTTTTACCGCCGCAGGGCAATCTTACCAATCGGGCGTATTCGGTTATCTCTTCCACCGGCACGGCATAATCGGCATTGACCCGCTTGTCGTCGATCAGGCGCGTCAGCAGGTCGACCCGATCGACGCCCTCCACCTCGCCGAGGGATTTTGCCAACTCGAGTACATACTTGACCTGTCCTCCGGTATCGGCATCCCGGCCGAGTTCCGGACTCCGATGTCGGATCAGACCGTGTATGCTGATATGCATCACATAAAGACCGTTATCTTTCATTAGTGCTCCTCAACAGAAAAGCTTGGCGAAAACGAGAGCGTTGTATCCCGATGTTTGGGCGCATGGCATCGATCGGGTACTTTGGAAATAACGCGTTCGGGAGCTTCACCCGACGGCGGAAATTGGATCGCAAACAGCGGGCACGCGCGGGTATGGTGCGCCGTTCAACACGCTTCGGGCAGCCTCTCGCATGGCAATATAGTCATGTAATAATAGTACATTCGGCATCGAGATGCCAGCCCGTTGTGTCACCTGACAAACTATCGTGCCTTGTTGAGAGACGTAATTCGGTTTGCATTTGCCCTGCCGCTCCGGATTTTGCTATACTTTGAGAAAAGGGGCCTCGCCATGGTGAAACAATTCCCATTTTTCATCCAGTACCACGTCAGGCAGATCCCGTTGCCCCCCTCCCCTTCCTTCATCCGCGAAGGTCTGGCAACGATCATCGTCTTTGCCGACAGTTGGGAAGTCGCCCGCACCCGTGCCGGCCGGGCGGTCGCCGAACAAGAATTGGAAATAGTTCAACTCGCTCGCATTCATCTCATCGGTGAACACTCGCTTCAAAGATTCGAAGTCGTGTTGCGTTCGCTGTATCAGCAGGCCGAAATGTACGGTGTTGGTCTGCATTGTGATTACTGGCCGATCCGTTCGGGTTGCTGCGCAGATCGGTAACAGCACCAGCACCGGGTCAGGAAACCAGGCGCGGTGAAAAAAATAACGTGAACAGCGAAAAAAAATTCGGCAAGTGAAACAATTCTAACCAGGGGTTTTTAATAAGATTTCTTACTTTCAACAACAATTATTCGAAGCAAAACTACGTATATATACCTATTTACTTCACCGTCAACGACAAGTAACAATGGAGGAAGGATATTACGATAAGCGTAATGACGTCAAGGAGGGGTCCATGGACAGTCATTCTCGAGGCAGCAAACGACAACCGAAAGGTTTTCCGGTGCAGGGAGAGGTACCGGAAAAAAAACTGCGGCATATCCTTCATGCCAAACCTTCTTTGAAGAAGAGAAAAGCCCGGGCCGTCACACCACCTTTTCAAGCGCCCAGGTCTTATCTTATTGTCAGAGCTTACCGGGAATTTGAAGGATCTGATTTTATCGAAGAGCTGATTATGCAGCGCGACTATATCATCGATTAACGACACTCCGCCCCACCACACTGCGGTAGTTAGTTGAACCGCACCCCGCTGTGCCGAATTGATGGCTCCACCCTCGTCGATCTACTGAAAACTACAGCCTCCCGATCTCGCTACTCTTTTTCAAGCTCCCCTTAGCTCCCCTTATGTGCCGGCAGTGTATCGGTAGACAGTTTACCGCGCTTCCTGCTACTCGCCGGCAAATCCTGCATGGCTATCTGCCACTCCTTTTATCCATCGAAAAACAGCCGGTCCGGATACATGCTGCACGGCCACACATTCGCGCTCTGTTTCACCATACCTGCCCATCCTGATGCCGACAGTCAAAACGGCCAAATCAACGGGATCAGGATCGTACCGGCAATGACCACG
>JAZBPM010000208.1:0-6178 GCA_036351615.1 Desulfofustis sp. | reverse complement strand
TCTTCACGGGAGCGCCAGGTGGATATGACGACACACTCGTCGGGCTGGTCGATTCTTCGCAAGGTTTCACCGTAGATATAGCCCGGCTGATTGAGTGTCAGGCTGCGCATTTTTTTCAACAGAACCGTCAACTCGATGATGTTCTTGTCGATACCTTTTCTGGTGATGAAAATCTTGACTGCCATGCCGTTCCTCCTTGGTTGTGTTTGAACGACCGATCGGAGCGGTTTCTCGCGGAACTGGTCTGGACCGGCTGCATCGGCGATCACCGGTTGAGAATGGATGCGGCTGAACTAAAGAAGAAACACCGTCTCAGCACAACTGTCCATGGGGGGTGTCGCGCCGAACGAAAACCGGAAAAACGACCGCATCATGGTCCCTTGTCCTGGCACAAGAGTATAGGGTAGCTTTTTGTTTGTAAAGATAAATTGAAATCAGTTCCGCCAATCTCAATTATAAAAAATGATTAATGTTTTCGCTTCCTTCCCGAGTTCTGCCGGTAAGGATAGAGATTTACAGCAAAAAGAAGTCGACCGGACTGGTATGACCAGGTTGAGATTTGCCCTTATTAAACAAAAATTATAAATATATTGCAAATTATTTATGGTTTGCTGGTAATGATTGTGCGCGTATGAGCGTGCTTCGCCTGCTTAACTGTTCAAAAAAATGTTCAAAACGGAAAATTCCCAGGCAGCGATTTATGGGAGCCAATTTGACTCTATGTGACAATAGCAAGAGATCAAAGGGGAAATTCTGTATTGGTCGGACCAGAAAAGTGAACAGGGCGACAGAGACCCACCCAATCGTCATCGTACAAAGATTATGTTGCGTTCCGAAAGGCAGTCTGGTTTTTTGCCCCGACACACCGTTATCCGCCGTTTCATAGCGAGCCAATAATGCCCGAAAGCGACACAATCATTCAATTTATCAAGTACGCACTGGCCGGCGGTCTGGCAACCGCTGCTCATATCGCCGTCTTTCACGTGATAGCATGGAAGATTTTCCCGGCCCTCCAGCCCCATGACCATGCGGTGCGTTTATTGCGGTTGCGGATCAGAGAGATCAATGATTACCAGCGGGCCCGAAACTCGATGATCAGCAACGCGATGGCTTTTCTGGTCGCCAATATGGTTGCTTATCTGACCAACATCATGTGGGTCTTTGAGCGCGGGCGGCATGGTTTTCTTGTCGAGATAAGTCTTTTTTACCTTGTTTCCGGCATTAGTGTGGCTCTTGGCACATCGCTGATGGGCGTTCTTATCAGGCGATTCGGAATGTTGACGACCTATGCCTTCGCGGCCAATATCGTGACAGCGGTGATGATCAACTACGCCGTGCGGAAATTTTTCATTTTCCAGGGGTGAGATGGAGCGATGGGCACCACTTGGGGAGTTTGAGAAATTCGGGATTTCGTTCAAGATCGAGGCGTGCAAGAAAATTTTACCGCAGGCATGGATGATATTACGATGATAAAATTTGATTGAGCAACGATGAGATTGCGCGGAATGACAATTTTTCAAGGTTTCCACTACTCGACCGTGTAACCAGGGATCATCATGAAGGTCCGTCGAAGAAAATCGTGCATGTGCCGTTCGAGAAAAAAATTGTCGATTCTGCCGGTCTTCACCACGATCAGATCATGACTGGGAATGATAAAGGCGAAATTGCCGCCCGAGCCATACACGCGCAGCAGATCTTTCGGGTAGTGTGCCCCGAAATAGCCGTCGACGTTGGAGCGGAGATTTTCATAATACGGGGTTGAGGTGATCGAACGGAACCACTCTTTTGTGACGAGCTGTTCCTGGTTCCACCGACCCTCCCGGAGCAGCAAGTAGGCAAAGCGGGCAAAATCCCGTGGAGTCATTTTCAAGCCGCCTGCGCTGAACCATTTGATGCGTGGCGGCGCCGGCGGTTTTTCATAAGCGATTTCGCCGAATCCCAGCGGAGCCAATAACCGAGTCTCGAGGAATTGATGGGCCGGCATCTGATAAAGCTCGGCCAGGACCAGACCGATATGCGCATAGCCGACACTGCTGTAAGCACCGCTGTGTGCCCCCCAATGGGCATGCCCGGGATAGTCGCCGGGTTGTCCCGGCGGAAAAAAAAGACGGGCCGTCTGTGGCCAGGCGGGATCATGGCCACAGACCCATGCCTGGTAGTCGGTCCAGCTGTTTCGCCCTTTTTCACCCGGAAGCTCTTCGACTGTCGATTCTTGCGGCGTCAGTCCGGAGGTATGGCGAAAGATATGGTCGAACGTTATCTGCTCTTTACGGGGATCGGACAGCGGGAAGCCTACCGGCAGCCAGCGGCGGTCGTAAACTTTCGATTCTTTGGATATTTGATAGGGAAGCGAGCCGTTACGGCTGTCTTGTTCAGCTATACCGAAACAAACGGTGGCAAAAGACTTGCCAACGGAAGCAACGTAAATCTTCCTCGTTTTACCCTCCGGGGCGCTGTACCATTCACCGATAAGCCAGCCGTCCTTGATGATCAGTACCGAGGATATCTCGCCGCTTTCAACTGAGATGCCGTATTTCCCCAGTTCGCCCAGTTTTTCAGGGATAAGATGCAATGACCTGATGAATGCCGGATCGGTGGAGCTCCGCCATCCGCCTGCGGCTTCCGGGGGCGGGAAATAGTCCTGCTTGCAAGCGCCGAGGATGAGCATCGAGAAAAGACAAAGAAGGATTGAGACCGTCGTGCCGCGCATGATCATCTGCCTGTGTAATTATTCGTTCTCAGAAAAGATTAATTTCCTCTTACCATATCGGTTGGTTATCGTCATCTATCTTTATCTTTCGGGATAGTTCTGGAAAAAGAAGGTGTTGGGGTCGGCCGGGTATTTTTTTTGCCGCGGCGTCTCTTCTTGCTCCTGATTCTATGCTATGATGGTGCCAACGGAGACCAGATCAACCAATTGCCCTGCAATACCCGTGATGATGCCGGCTGGACATGCTTGGGGAACGATGCGTTCCCGGATCTTTTTTTCTTTTCTTGCCGCCCTGATACCGGCACTGCTGCTGCTCGCGCTTTCCGTCGAGCTGGTGTTGGTTCCGTTTATCACAAGCGATGTCAAGCATGAATTGACCAATGCCACCGGGGTACTGAATAAAGCCGTTCATGCCAGTGCCTCGGTTGCCATCCGTAACCACCTGCAGGCGATTGCTGAAAAAAACCTTGAAATCGCCCGCCAGCAGTTGTCTCTCGTCGAGCAGGGGCTGGTGACCCGCGACGAAGTTGTGCGCCGGTTGAAGGAGATCTTCCTGGGCCAGCAGGTGGGCCTCTCCGGCTATATTTATTGCCTCAATTCCCAGGGAATTCTGGAAGTTCACCCAAATCGGGAACTGGTCGGTTCGGATATTTCTTCCTTTGCCTTCGCCCGTCAACAAATTGATCGGAAACAGGGGTACATCGAGTACGACTGGAGCAATCCCGATGAGCCTTCGGCCCGCCCGAAGGCTTTGTACATGGTCTATCTCGAAGAGCTGGACTGGATTATCTCGGCATCGAGTTATCGTTCTGAATTTGCCGAGTTGCTCAATCCCGGTGACTTCACCGAAGTGATTCTCTCTCTGCGTTTCGGGGAAAGCGGTTATGCTTACCTGTTCAACAGGGAAGGTGAACTGCTGATCCATCCACAGCTGTCCGATTTCAACTTTTTCATGCAGCAGGAAGCATCCGTTGATTTTGTTCGGGCGATGCTCCGCGAGGGCGCCGGCAGCATGGAATATCTATGGAAAAATCCGGGTGACCCGGATGGTCGCAGGAAGATCGTCGTTTTCGAGAGCATTCCCGAATATGGTTGGGTTGTTGCCTCTTCCGCCTACCTCGATGAAATCATGGCACCTGTACGGGTGGCCCGCATGGTGGTCTATGGTACGATTCTGATCCTGGTGGTCGCTTTCGCTCTGGTCAGTTTTTTGCTCAGCGGGAGATTGACTCGGCCGGTACGCAATATGGTGCGGCAACTCGATCTCAACACCCGGATGGGGACCGCTGAACCGTTGCCGGTCGAAGGTGACGACGAGTTCGGCCGGCTGGCCGGTGAATTTAATTCGTTTTTGAAGCAAATCGGTGCGCAGACGGCGGTTATCCGGCGGGAACAGGAGCGCTATCGGAGCCTGTTCGAAGCGAGTCCCGACGCGGTTTTCCTGTTGCACGGCATGCGTTTCGTCGATTGCAACCCGGCAACTCTGTTTATCTTTGCCGCCAGTCGGCAGGATATCATCGGCAAGACGGTTGTTGATGTCTCTCCGGCCCATCAACCCGATGGTTCTCGGTCCGAGGAAGCGGTTCAGGCGATTTTGCACGGAATCTCACCGGATACGTTGCAGATTTTCGAGTGGCGGCATTGCCGCCTCGATGGGCGGCACTTTGATGCCGAGGTTCGTCTCAAGGCCTTTACCGGCTCCGCCGAGCAGTCGCTGACTATCGCCTTCGTGCGGGATATTACCGAGCGTAAGCGGGCCGAGCTAGCCCTTCGTGAGAGCGAAGAGAAATATCGCCAGCTTATCGAAAACGCACATGATGCCATATTTATCGCTCAGGACGGCCGGATCGTTTTTGCCAATCACCAGACGGCGGCGATGATCGGTTATAGCGACCAGGAATTGAAGGCCCAACCGTTTACTTTTTTTATCCATCCGGAAGACCGCGAGCTGGTAATCCAGCGCCATAGCAAACGTCTCCGTGGAGATAGCGGCTTGCCGCAGAATTATGTCTTCCGTTTACTGACCAAGGCGCAGACGGAAACGGTCATTCAGCTGAGTGCAGTACTGATCGAGTGGAACAGGCGGCCGGCAACGCTCAATTTTGCCCGCGATATCACCGAGCAGAAACGATTGGAAAACGCGTTTCTGCACGCTCAGAAAATGGAGGCGATTGGTACCCTTGCCGGTGGCATAGCACACGATTTCAATAATCTGCTGATGGCTATCCAAGGACGGGCCGAATTGCTCCACGTGGAAGAAAAGAGAGAAAAGCAGTTGGAGCATGCCCGGGCCATTGAAGCGTGCGTGAAAAGCGCCGGTGGTCTGACCCGACAGTTGCTCGGCTTCGCCCGAGGCGGCAAGTACCGGCCGCAACCGATCGATCTCAGTGAATTGGTTCGTGGCAGTGCCGACTTGTTCGGCAGAACCAGGAAAGAGATCCGCATAACGATCCATTGTTCTGCGGTTCCGGTGGTAGCCGAGGTTGACAAGGCACAGTTGGAACAGGTGCTGCTTAATATGTATGTCAACGCCTGGCAGGCCATGCCTCGCGGCGGCGAATTGCAAATCGCCACCGCCCTTACCGACTTGGACGAGGCTGCCGGTGCTGCCAATGGTGTTCTAACTGGCCGTTATGCACTTATTACGGTTGCCGACAGCGGCATCGGTATCGATCAAACCATTATGCCACGGATTTTTGAGCCCTTTTTCACCACCAAGGAAAAGAGCCGGGGAACGGGACTGGGGCTGGCTTCTGCTTATGGTATTATCCGCAACCATGGCGGTTTCATCGGCGTTGACAGCGAAGTCAAAAGCGGCACGGTATTCACCGTGTATCTGCCCTGGTCGGAAAAGACCCCGGTTACCGAAGAACGCGACGACGTTTCCTCGACCCAAGGATCGGAAACGATCCTGCTGGTCGATGATGAAATCATGATCCTGGAAGTTGGTCAGGCCATGTTGGAGCAATTGGGGTATCGAGTTTTGGTTGCTCAAGGCGGGCAGGCAGCTGTTGCCCTCGTCGAGCATCAGTCGGAGACCATAGATCTGGTGATCCTCGATTTAATCATGCCTGGAATGGACGGCGGTGAGACGCTTGCAACGCTGCGCAACATCAGTCAGGATGTACCGGTGGTGCTGTCCAGCGGGTATGCTTTAAACAAACAGATGGAGCACGTTATGGCACAGGGGTGCAGCGGGTTTTTACAGAAGCCGTTCAGCATGTCAGAGTTGTCCAGACTCGTTCGCCAGATCCTTGATTCACACAAACAGGAACACCGGTAAACTGCAGTGGATAACAGCTGCGCTTTGACAGGGATCGGACCGACTCCGATGCCGGTCATGAGGGGTTTATATGAAACGGCGGGACTGGTTTTAACCTGTCCCGCGCTCACTTTCATAAACCAACCAGATCTTCCGGCCAGGAGCCGATTTTCATCGTTCGTTGTGACTCCCTGTCATGGGGGGGG
>JAZBPM010000207.1:0-3052 GCA_036351615.1 Desulfofustis sp. | reverse complement strand
TGTGCACGTCTATAACGTTGGTCTGGGGGTCAAAGGAGTAGTCCCAGACCTTCTCCAGCAGCATGGTGCGGGTAACCACCTGGCCCGCGTGCAGGCCTTGATCCGAAGAGCCTCCGGGGTTTCGGAGCCGACCCGCCTGAAAGTGGCCGACCTGAAAATGAATCTGATCACCCGGGAGGTAACCCGTTCCGACCGTCGCATCGATCTGCAGCCGCTGGAGTTTTCCCTGCTGGAATATCTGATGCGCAATGCCGGACGCGTGGTTTCGAAGACCATGATCATGGAACATGTCTGGAATTACGATTTCGATCCCCAGACCAATGTGGTCGAAGCCCGCATCAGCCGCCTGAGGGACAAAGTGGATCGGCCCTTCGACCGCAAGCTGATCCACACCATTCGAGGGGTCGGATATGTCCTCAAAGAAGCCGATTAAGGTTCGCAACACCCTGGCACTGCGGCTCACGCTCTGGTATGCGGGTGCGTTTTCGGCATCCGCCTGTCTGGCATTCCTGCTGTTCTACCTGCTGATCACCGGAGTGTTCCGGCAGCAAATCGATACCGAACTGCTGCAGCAGGCCGACCGTTTTGAAACGCTGCTGGAATTGCGCGGTATCGACGCCGTAAAACGCATGGCGGTCCTCGAAGCCCGGGCGGCCGGCGTTAAAAAGGTGTTTTATCGCATGCTCAACGCCAACGGCGAGGTGTTCTCTTCCTCCAATATGGCGTACTGGCGTGATATCCCGGTGGAAGAGTCGGCCGTCCGAAGCTTGCTGGAATCCGGACGACCGGTACTGAAGACCCTTCATCTGGCGCAAAGCGAGCAAGGCCGGGTGCGCATCGCATATCGGGCCATCGGGCCGGGAGTCCTGCTGCAACTGGGTCAATCCATGGAACCGGTCAGCCGGTTTGTGGCCGCTTTCCGTCGCATGTTCGTCGCGGCGATGGGACTGTCGATCCTGCTGGCAGCGCTGGTGGGATGGTTTATCGCCCGCCGGGCCGTCTCCGGTGTCGAGGCCGTCACCCAAACGGCGCAGTCGATCAATGCCGGCGATCTCAGCAGTCGGGTGCCGGTGAACAAACGGGGCGATGAAATCGATCAGCTGGCCGACACCTTCAATCGAATGCTGGACCGGATCGAGACGTTGGTCACCGAGGTTCGCGAAATGAGCGACAACATCGCCCACGACTTGAAGAGTCCGATCACCCGCCTCCGTGGACAGGCCGAAGTCACGCTCACGGAAAACGCCGGCCGGGGGGAATTCGAAAAACTGGCCGCCGACACCGTCGAAGAGTGCGACCGAATGCTGTCGGTCATCAATACCATGCTCCAGATCTCCAGAACCGAGGCCGGTGTCGATAAACCGACAACCGAGCAGCTGGATCTTTCCGCCCTTGTGGCCGATGCATGCGATTTGTACCGTCCGTCGGCCGAAGACGCCGACTTGCAAATCCAAACCGAATTGCAGCCGTCGGTCCACGTTGAAGGTGACCGCCGGTGGCTTCAGCGAATGGTGGTCAATTTGCTGGATAATGCCGTCAAATACACTGCTGCCGGCGGCACCATATCGGTTCGCCTTTCCACGAACCGTCGCATGCTGGCCGTACTGGCGATCGAAGATACGGGCATCGGGATGACTGCAGCCGAGGTGCGCCATGCTTTTGACCGTTTCTACCGCGGCGATCGCAGTCGCTCGAAGCCGGGCAGCGGGTTGGGGCTCAGCCTGGCCCGGGCGGTGGCGCAATCCCACGGTGGAGACATCGAAGTGCACAGCCGCCCCAATACCGGCAGCACCTTCACCGTCCGGCTGCCCGCCGCGTCGAAAGGTGCCTGAGCCGCTGGCGGTCACTGCAAAACATTACCAAATGGTAATGTTCCGGTCAGCTCGCGGTAATCTGCACCGCTTATATTCCCCTCAACCGGCGACGAATCGCACGGGGTTGCCAGTATCCATTTGCGCGTTATATTCTGCAGAAAAGAAGCTTTTGAATTTTCAGAGCCCTAAGCTCAACTTAGGAAAGCGTAATTTTTTTGCATCAAAGAACCTAAATCGATTTTGCAACCTGCATGATCGCGCGGCACAGACTCTCACTGGCATTGTTCCTGACGGATTCATCACCGGTAGAGATACTTCCGAAACGCTCGGCGCGGAAACAGAAATGAACACGTTACCTTTTGGAGGGGACAAATGATTCACAGAAAAAAGGCAATCGCTCCGATTATCGCTCTGGTGGCCGTTTTCATGTTCGGGTCCTTATTCCAGGGGGGGCTGCAGGAAGTGAAAGCCGCCAAGGAGCCCGCCGCCAATCTGGTGCCTGAGAGTTTTAGCAAGCTGGCTGAAATGGCCAAACCGGGCGTGGTCAACATCCGCACGGTAAAGACCATCAAGGGCGGCGGACGGGTATTCCGGCATTTCTTCGGCAACCCGTTCGGCGATCGCGATCCGTTTCGGGACTTTTTCGGCCCCTTTGATGAAGGTCCGTCCCGGGAGTTCAAACAACGCAGTCTGGGCTCCGGGTTTATCATCGACGATGGCGGTTACATTGTCACCAACAATCACGTGGTCGAAGATGCCGATCAGATTAAAGTCCGGCTGATCAACGGAGACGAGTATGACGCCGAGGTCGTCGGACGCGACCCGAACACCGATCTGGCGTTGATCAAGATCGAGGGCGCCAAAGAACTCAAAGCGATGCCGATGGGCGATTCGGACGAACTGACGGTCGGCACCTGGGTGGTGGCCATCGGCAGCCCGTTCGGCCTGGAGCAGACCGTAACCGCCGGCATCGTAAGCGCCAAGGGCCGCATCATCGGCTCCGGCCCCTACGATGATTTCATCCAGACCGACGCTTCCATCAATCCGGGCAACAGCGGCGGTCCGCTGATCAACATGCAGGGAGAAGTGGTGGGTATCAATACCGCCATCGTGGCCAGCGGGCAGGGGATCGGGTTTGCGATTCCGATCAACATGGCCCGGGAGATTGTCAATCAGCTCAAAACCAAGGGAGAAGTAACCCGGGGCTGGATGGGCGTCGGTATCCAGGACCTGACTCC
>JAZBPM010000206.1:0-8658 GCA_036351615.1 Desulfofustis sp. | reverse complement strand
TCAACAGCACGCCGAGCATGCTCGTGCTCGTTGACGAAGAGGGCCGGGTGGAGAAAATCAACCGCCGGGCGGTCGAGTTCTTCGGCAGCGACCAGCAGCAGGTCGCAAACCGGCTCTGCGGTCTGCTGTTTCGCTGCATCAACGCGGTCGGACCCAATGCCTGTGGCACCATGGAAACATGCCCGAGCTGCCCGATCCGTAGTCGTTTCTCGGAAACCTTTCGCAGCGGTACACCCTTCCGGGAGGAGGAGGGCGAGATGACCCTGCGCCGCGGCGATCGTGAGATTACCTATCAATTGCTCATTTCCACGGCCATCATCACCATCGAACAGATCGACAAGGTGCTCATCTCGATCACCGATATCTCGGACATCAAGCGCAAGGAGGCGGAGCTGACCCGCCAGCGCATCGCCCATGAGCAGCTGGAACAGCAATATCGACAGGCCCAGAAAATGGAGCCGGTGGGCCGCCTCGCCGGTGGTATCGCCCATGACCTGAACAACCTGCTGGCACCGATCCTCGGTTACAGCGAACTGCTGGCGACCGACCTGACCGAAAACGACCCGCGCCGAGCCGCCGTGGAACAAATCCTCTACGCCGGCCAGCGCGCCCGTGACCTGATCAAACAGCTGCTCGCCTTCAGCCGCAAACAGACCCTCACCTTTCGCAGCATCAACATCAACGATCTGCTGTCGCAGTTTCACCGCCTGCTGCGTCGTACCATCCGGGAAGATATCCAGATCACCCTGCACCTTGCCGACTCCCTGCCGAATATCCAGGGTGATGCCGGCCAACTCGAGCAGGTGATCCTCAATCTGGCGGTCAACGCCCAGGACGCGATGCCCGGCAACGGCGAACTCAGTTTTCAGACGGCACTGGCCGTGCCGGATGATGCGGAGCGCACCGAAATGGATCTGGCACAGGCCGGGCACCACGTGCTGTTGACCATCACCGACACCGGCATCGGCATGGACGGCGACACCTGCGCCCAGGTCTTCGAACCTTTTTTCACGACCAAAGGCCAGCACAGCGGCACCGGCCTCGGTTTGTCCACCGTCTACGGCATCATCAAGCAACACAAGGGGGCGATTGGCGTCACCAGCACACCGGGACGAGGAACGACGTTCACCATCCACCTGCCGGCGACCGACAGGGACTTCAACCAAGTCGAGGAGGAACAAGAGGCTTCGCACACCCAGGTCCAGGGCAGTGAAACCATCTTGCTTGCCGAGGACGATCTCAACTTGCGCACCATGGTTGAGACGGTTCTAAAGAGACACGGTTACACTGTTCTTCCCGCGGCAGACGGCAGGCAGGCGGCGGAACTGGCTCAGAGTTATCCAGGCCGGATCGACCTGCTGCTCACCGATGTCGTTATGCCGGAAATGAACGGCCGGCAGCTATACGAACATCTGGCCGGTCTGTATCCGTCCATCAAAACGCTCTACATGTCCGGCTATACCGCCGAAGTGCTGGCCGACGAAGGCGCTTTCGATCATCGCACGGAGTTGGTCCAAAAGCCGTTTTCGGTTATGGATCTGCTGGCCAGAATCCGGGCAACACTCGACCGACCCGCATCGTCCGCTTAGGCGGACCGCCGGCAACCGGCCGCAAATAGGCGCCATTCACCGATTCATCTCTTTCTACGCGTTCTCCTGGTACGGCATCTTCAGCGGATAGAAACGATTGATCAACAGCCAGCCGACCAGGGTTACTGTAGCCGCCGACAGGCCGAACCAGCCCAGGATCGTCACCTTGTCCGCCCATCCCAAGGAAATGAACCACATCGAACAGGCGCCGGTGATGAAGTAGGTAAAGACCATCAGCGAGGATGCCGAGCCGACATCGTACTCGACCTGTTCCAGGATCAGGTTGTTACTCGGTGGTCGACCGAAGGCGAAAAAGAAGGTGAGCAGCCACATCGGCACGGCCAGTCGAAACGGTTGTGGAATCACTTCGTCGAGCAGGAACATCGAGCACAGCAACATACCGCCGTAACTGACCAGCAGCAATCGGGACAAGGCAAATCGTTTGACCAACCGGGAAAAGACGAACGGGGCGAGCATGAAGGCCGAGGCATTGAAGCCAAAGAAATAGCCGTATTGTCGCTCCGTATAGCCGAGCGTGGTAATGTAGATATCCGAAGAGGCCGCAATGAACGCGAAAAACGGGGCGCCGAGACAGGCAAACACCAGGGTCAGCAGGAAAAACCGGCGATTACCGATCAATCTCCGATAACCGCGATACACCCGCCACATCGACTCCTGCACCGGTTCTCTCAAGGATTCTTCCAGCCGCACCACCCCGAGTGCGGCAACCAAGCCGAGCAGTGCCTGGATAACGAAGACCAGGCGCCAGGACGACAACTCGATAATCCAGCCACCGATTACCGGGGCGATCATCGGCGCCGCAGCAACAATAATGCCGAGTTGGACAAAGATCCGTTGTCGCAGCCGCCCGTCAAAGCGATCTTTGCATATCGCAAAAGCGATCGACGAGGCCGCGGCGGCACCGGCGCCCTGTAGCACCCTGGTGGCAATCATCACTTCGATCGTTGTGGCCAGCGCGCAGAGCAGGCTCGCGCCGATATAGACGAGCAGTCCGATGAGCAAGGGGGGCCGTCGCCCGTACCGGTCGGAGAGCGGGCCATAGATCAGCAAGAAAATGCAATAGGTGACAAAAAAACCGACCAGGGTCAGGTTGACCGTGGCCAGCGGCACCTGCCACGACGTTACCAGCAGAGGAATTGCCGCCAGATACATATCCGTCGACAACGGCGGAAAAGCAGCCAGCAGGGCAAGCAGACCAATAAGTTTTTTCATTCAATTTCCTGCAGACAAAACAACCGGTAAACGAAACGCCCGGCATGCTTGGGTGGTGGACATGAGAAGTAATACCGAAAACAGCGGCTCAGTTAATTTCTTTGACCCGCTGCAGGAGCCGACGAGCCTTTTCCAGTGAATCTGACGCATTGGTGTGGTTTGGGTCGAGACGCAGTGCTCTCTCCCAGGCCGCTATGGCACCGGTCAGATCCTCTTCGACGAAGAGCTTCACTCCGTGCTTGAACTGCTCCTCAGCCTTGACGGCCAGTTGTTGCTTGACGTCGGCAATGGCCCGTTGAATCCCCTCGTGCGTCGAATCAACCTGCAGGAACATCGCCAAGGCCTCCAGGTAATCCCCTTGGGCGGCAAGTTCCTGGCCGCGCCTAAACAATGCGGCGTTGGCCTGCAGCCGGTCACGCTCCACCTTCTGCCGTTGCTCTGTCCGCACCTGCTTGACCAACGGGGAGACGTTCTTGAAGGCCGGATCGACACGGGTCAGCGTGGCAATCGCCTCGTCGTATCGTTCCTCGTCCCGGTATCGTTCGGCCAGACGCACCAAGGACAGGTTGAGAATATAGGAAGCCTCTTCATCGCCGGGATTGTCACTGAGGATCGATTCGGCTACGGAGAGCACCGCTTCGTACTCCTTATCGGCAAAGAGTTGGCGGGCCACCCTGATCTGTTTGCTGTAATCGAGCAGGATCTTTGAAAACAGCGTGTCCAGATCGGCAAGCACTAGAATCTCACCGACTTGAGGTTCATCCTGCCGCCCGCCGTTTGCCAGGTGGTGGACGGCAAAGGCGTAATCGGCTGAACCGTAGACCGACTCGGCAATGGTGGCAAAGGAATCGCCTTCGCCCACGGTATACTCGATCGTCCGTTCGGCCTGGTACCTGTTTTTAAGATAATCGAGGGCCGTCTGATTCTGCGGATCAAGCCGCAACGCCTCGAGAAAAGCCTGCCGGGCTCCATCACCGTCTTTGCGTTCAAACAGGTCCACTCCCTGCCGGGCATAAACGGCGGCAAGCTCCTGTAATTGCTCGGATAGATAGGTTATTTTCTGATCGACCAAAATCTCGGCCTGACGCCAATAGGTCAAGGCTTCCTGGTAGCGTCCCGACCCCTCGTCCCGGAGCGCTTGGAGTTGAGTGGCGGCCGGCAGCAGCGCCAGCGATTGTTCGGCCAGCGCCGCCGCTGCCCCATCATCCCCCGACTGCGGCCCGGGAACGGCACAGCCGGCCAGTATCGGCAGCACGGCCAGTAAACAGCAGAAGGTTCTGACGACACGGAAAACCTCGACGAGCTGCTCCCGATTCTTGATCTTCTGCGGAGGCAGTGCTTCAACCTCGGCAAAACCATCCAGATCCATTGTACCGTCGCTGTCGACGATAATCTCCCCGGCACCGGCCAGGCTGTTCAGTGACGAGGCGACGTTGACGCTGTCGCCGATGACCGTGTATTCCATTTTCACCGACGAGCCGATATTGCCTGCCACGACGATACCGGAAGCGATACCGATCCCGACCGAGGAGAGCAGCGGGTTGCCTCCTCCCGCCGCCCGGGCCAGCTGGTGCTGCATCGCCACCGCCGCCCGGATGCAGCGTTCCCGGTGGTTGGCGTGGGCGACCGGGATACCGAAGACGGCCAGTACCGAATCGCCGATGAACTTGTCGACATAACCGCCGTGACTGAAAATCACCTCGGTGGCAATCGCGAAAAACTCGTTGAGCTTTTCCACCACCTCTTCCGGCTCTCTTCCTTCAGCATAGGCGGTAAAACCACGAATATCGGCAAAGAGAATCGATGCCTCGCTACGCTGCCCCTTGAGCCAAGCCTGGCCCGGACTCCTGGTGATCAGATCGAGGACTTCCGAGCCGACATATTTGCCGAACGAATCCTTGATCATCGCCTGTCGCGACAATTCTTCACCCATGCGGTTGAAGGCCTGACCGAGGCGCCCCAATTCGTCGTTGCGACTGCTGTCGACCTTGAAGTCATAATTGCCCCGGGCAATCTGCGACGTGGCCTGGACCAGCGCCGAGAGCGGCCTGGTGAAACGCAGGCTGTACATGACCGCGACAATCATTCCGAGACCGATGATGATCAGTGTAGCAGCAACGAGAAAGGCGCGTTCGTCGACGAACAGCTGTCTGATGAAATTGACCGACAACCCGACGTGTACCTCCCCGAGTTGCTTTTCCTGGAACAGGATCGGCATGCTCAAATTGAGAACCGGCCTGCCATCGGGCAAACGATAGTTGAAGTAAGTAACCGCACCCTGCTGCACCCGCTCACCGGTGCGCTCGAACGGTTCAAACCGGGTGTCGACTTTTTCATGGTCGGTATGCGCTTTGATGACACCGTCGGTATCGACGATCATCGCATAAAAGTGTCCATCGACCGAAGCAACGTTGTTGATCAAGGTACTGAGCGTCAACATATCGTCGGTGAGCAGCGGTACTTTGGCATTATCGGCAACGTAGCTCAGGCTGACCGAACCGAGTTTGACGATGTGATCATAGAGGCTCGTGCGCTGGCGCTCGATAATCACATAGCTGAGGATACCGATCGACACTGCCAGCACGACCATGGTGGCCAGGGAAAGCTGCAGCCAGATCGGAATCCTCGGCGAGGGAATTTTTTCGCTTTTCACCGTGTTGTTCTATCTTTCAGATGTCCGCTCTATAAAAATGCCGGTTCCGTCCAATCTCAGGGGTAAGCGTGACCAAGGCGTCCCCGGAAATGAACATCTAAACCTGCGCATAAATACTCTCTTTCATCCCGATTTTAAACGAATGAGCTATCATAGCACGATCAACGCCCCAGGGAAACCGATCGGCCGTCAGCGCCCTTCAGGCATGATTTCGCAGTTTCAGCTCAATCGGATGCGGGTTGAGATAATACTGATTCTGCAGATACGGCTCGTCATATTTTCGAATATAGTGGTTGAACAGCGTCAACGGCACAATGAGCGGCACGTGATAGGCACGAAACTGATCGATTATCTCCAGGAGTTCCTGTTTCTCATCACTGCTGAGCAGCTTCTTGAAATAACCCATCATATGCATCATCACGTTACAGTGCTTTTTCACGGTCGGTTTGAGCTTCATCGCCGCCATCAGGAGTTCCTGATACGCAGCGAACAACGACTGCGGCTCGCTGCTGCCGGCCCGGGCGACCAATCGCCCGAGTTCACGATAATGCTGTTCACTGTGCGAGCGCAACAACAGCTTGTGACTGGTGTGAAAGGCGACCAGGCCCGCGGCCGTGGCCTGCTCGCAGGCGGTGCGCCAGCGACGGTAGACGAAAACGGACTCGATGAAATTCTCCCGCAGCACGAGGTCGTGCAATCGCCCTTCCTCCTCTACCGGCAGCCAATGGAAATGATCGATAAAGGCCCGGGCGAACAAGCCGACCCCGGCCGAACGGGGCACACCATTGGCGTCATAGACCTTGACCCGCTCCATACCCGACGACGGCGACTTGCTCTTGAAGATAAAACCGCAGAGCCCTTCATCGGCCAACTCCCGCACCCGTCCGGCTGCCCAACGGGTCATACGGTCGGTCATGTCGGTACCGCTCCTGACGGTTACCAGCCGGGGCGCGGCCGGATCACCGACCAGACGCATCGCTTCCCGCGGCACCGACAGACCGCACTCCACCTCCGGACAGACCGGCACGAAAGTAAAAAACCGGCCGAGGATATCGGTAACGTAGCGATCGTGCTTATGGCCGCCGTCATAGCGGACCTCGTTACCGAGCAGGCAGGAACTGACGCCGATCTTGATCGTTTCATCCGTTTCGCTCACCATGGCTCTTTCTCCTCTGTCGCTGATGGGTGATGTGAAATTTTGTCGTAGTGATTATCATAGCACCGATATGAGATTTCGTCGCAAAAAACCATGCACGGTACCGGCGCCGCCACTGCTGCGTGCCTCGGGACCCCACCGAATAATTCCGGAGGGGAGCTTGAAAAATTCGGAATTTCGTTCAAGATCGAGGCGCGCAAGAAAATTTTACCGCAGGCATATACATGATATTCCGAGGATAAAATTTGATTGTGCAACGACGAGTTTGGGCGAAATGACAATTTTTCAAGGTTCCCCGGAAATGTGCCGGTGAACCGCAAAAGCAGAGACATCGAACGGCGCAGTCGCCTGCTCGTCGACGGCCGTCATGGTGCCGGACCGGTAGTCTACTGGATGTCGAGAGACCAGCGGGTACACGACAATTGGGCCCTGCTCTGCGCCCAGCAGGAGGCCTTGATTCGGGGCCGGGGACTGGTCGTGGTCTTCTGTCTGGTTACCGATTATCCGGGCGGCGAGCAACGCAGCTATCATTTCCTGTTGACCGGCCTGACAGAACTGGCCATGCAACTGGCGGAACTCGGCATCGGCTTCGTGCTGCTGCGCGGCGATCCGGCCCTGGCACTGCCACCCTGGCTTCACCGGATCGATGCCTGCGCGCTGATCGGCGATTTTGATCCGCTACGCCTCAAACGGCAGTGGCAGCGCCGACTGCTCGCCGAAATCGGAATACCATTTATCGAGGTCGACGCCCATAATGTCATACCGGCCTGGATCGTCTCGAGCAAGAAGGAATACAGCGCGGCCACGTTTCGGCCGAAATATCGGCGATTGATTGACGATTACCTGACCGATATACCGGCGTTGATCCGTCATCCGCATCCCGACCCTGCCGCTTCGCCACCTCTGGAGACGGCCCTGTTGCTCAGCGAGGTTGCCGGCCGCCGGGCCGCGCCGGTCAATTGGCTGGTACCGGGCGAAACCGCCGGCAAGGCTGCTGTCGAAAGGGCACTGAAGGACCGGCTGCCGGGCTACGCGAGCCGGCGCAACGATCCGTGCGAAAACGGGCAATCGAACCTGTCGCCCTACCTCCATTTCGGCCAGATCTCCGCACAGCGAGTGGCCTGGCGCGTGTCCCGGGCACCGCTGGCGGAGGAGGATCGACACGCGTTTCTCGAGGAATTGCTTGTCCGCCGTGAACTGGCCGACAATTTCTGCCTCCATGAGCCGGACTACGACCGCTTTGCCGGCTTTCCCGCCTGGGCCCGGCAGAGCCTGGACGAACATCGCGGCGACCGGCGGCCATATTGCTACAACCTTGCAGAACTGGAAAACGGTGGTAGCCACGAAGCGCTCTGGAACGCCTGTCAGTGCGATCTGGTTACGACCGGCAAACTGCACGGCTACCTGCGCATGTATTGGGCGAAAAAGATCCTTGAATGGACGAGTGAGCCGGAAGAAGCGCTGCACATCGCCATTACCCTGAACGACCGCTATTCCCTGGACGGCCGCGACCCGAACGGCTACACCGGTATCGCCTGGTCGATCGGCGGCGTGCACGACCGGGCCTGGCCGCGTCGACCGATCTTCGGCAAAGTCCGCTTCATGAACGAGAACGGCTGCCGGCGAAAGTTCGCGGTGGACGACTATATCAAGGCAGTCAATCTCCACCAACGGCGGGACAGGTTTTAACCTGTCCACCGCCAACTAAACAAGCACAACCAGCACCGAACAACCACCTCCAGCGCAGTGGCCGGCAGGACCGGCAGGTCCTCCCTCCCGGCTGAAACCGTCCGAAGAGTCTCCTCGCTCTCCCTAATTCATAACAACCCCGCAAATAATGATAGGTTATACTATCATTTAACAATCATTCCATAACTATTGTCTTCTTATCAATCGCTCCCTACCTTTGTTCTAACAACGCAGCAGTTCACCTGCTCGATTCTACGCTCTATGGGGTTATGCAATGATAAAACAATCATCCCGCCTTCACCGGCTTATAATCACCGTGTTTTTGCTCGGCTCGCTTG
>JAZBPM010000205.1:0-3090 GCA_036351615.1 Desulfofustis sp. | reverse complement strand
TTCGAACAGGCCATGGAAAACGTTCGCCCCCGGGTTGAAGTCAAATCTCGCCGGGTTGGTGGCGCTACGTATCAGGTGCCGATGGAAGTACGCCAGACACGGCGTAATGCGTTGGCAATTCGCTGGATTATCAATTTTGCCCAGGCCAGGTCCGGCAAGACAATGTCCGAGAAACTGGCTGCTGAGCTGCTTGACGCTTATAACGAGCGGGGCGCCGCCGTCAAGAAGAAGGACGATACGCATCGTATGGCCGAGGCAAACAAGGCTTTTGCCCATTATCGCTGGTAGATTCAAGGAGCGTTCGTTGCGCGAGTCAGGAGCTGGAGTCAGCCAAAGAGAACAACTGAGGTTCGATGATGTCAGCTCAGAAAGAGTTACTGACCGTGCGCAATATCGGCATCATGGCGCACATCGATGCCGGCAAGACAACGACGACCGAGCGGATACTCTACTATACCGGTCGTTCTTATAAGATGGGCGAGGTTCATGACGGCAATGCCGTCATGGACTGGATGGAACAGGAGCAGGAACGCGGCATCACGATTACCGCTGCGGCAACGACCTGCCTCTGGAAAGAACACAAGATAAATATTATCGACACGCCGGGGCATGTCGATTTCACCGTCGAGGTGGAACGCAGTCTCCGGGTGCTCGATGGCGTCATCGCCGTTTTTTGCGCCGTCGGCGGAGTTGAACCGCAATCGGAAACCGTCTGGCGCCAGGCTGATAAATACGCCATCCCCCGGTTGGCCTTCGTCAACAAAATGGACAGGGTCGGGGCCAACTTCGATCGATGTCTGCAGATGATGACCAAGCGGCTCGGGGCCAACCCGTTGCCCCTGCAGATACCGGTCGGTAAAGAGTCCGACTTTACCGGGGTTATCGATCTGATCGAAGGGAAGATGCTCACCTTCAGTGAGCAGACGCTCGGACAGGAAGTGGTGGAAACTGCCATTCCTGACCACTATAGAGAAGCATTCACGGCCGCACGAATGACACTCCTCGAGAAGTTGGCCGACTTCGATGAGGGGGTCATGGAAAAATATCTTGACGACAAACCGGTTTCGGTTGACGAGATCTACCGTGCTGTGAGAAAGGCCACGCTGGCACTGCATGTTGTGCCGGTTCTCTGCGGCAGTGCCTTCAAGAACAAAGGCATTCAGCCGCTGTTGGACGCGGTGGTCAGGTATATGCCATCACCGGTAGATATCCCGACGGTCGACGGCATCGATCGAAACGGCGATCCGGTGCAGCGTGACACTGGAGTGCAGGAGAAATTCTGCGGCCTGGTATTCAAGCTGGTAAGCGATCTCTTCGTCGAGAATCTCGCTTTTATCAGGGTGTATGCCGGCAGTCTCAAGGTCGGTGAAAAGGTTTTCAACCCGGTCCAGAAGAAGCAGGAAAAAATCTCCAAATTGATGAAACTTCATGCAAACAAGCGTGAGGAAGTCAAGGAGATCAAGGCCGGAGATATTGGCGCTATCGTCGGGCTGAAGTTTACGACGACCGGTGACACATTATGCGGCACCGGAGATTTTGTGATCCTTGAACGAATGGAGTTTCCCGAGCCGGTTATCGGGGTTGCGATCGAACCGCGCAGCAAGGCGGAAGAGATCAAGCTCAAAGAGACGCTTGATAAGATCGCCCTTGAAGACCCTTCGTTTACGGTCGGGACCAATGCGGAAACGGGTCAGACGATCATTTCCGGCATGGGCGAACTCCATCTTGAGATTATCGTCGATCGGCTGCTCAACGAGTTTAAGGTAGCGGCCAAGGTCGGCACGCCTCAGGTCGCCTACAAGGAAACGATAGATAGTTCGGCCGAAGCGGAAGGACGATTCGAGCAGATGACCGGGACCGCCCAATACGGACACGTGATCCTGCGAATCGAGCCGCAGGAGCGAGGGAGCGGATTTGTCTTCAGCTCTGAAGTCGACGAGAAAACGATACCGAAGATGTATCTGGCCGCGATCGAGAGGGGCGTCAAGGACACACTCGATTCCGGACCGCTGGTCGGCTATCCGCTCACCGATGTCAAGGTCAGATTGATCGGCGGATCGTATGATGAAGACGGTTCAACGGAGATGGCGTTCGGTGTTGCCGCTTCGATGGCGCTGCGAAAAGCGGCGGGACAAGCGCACCCCCATCTGCTTGAACCGGTCATGGACCTCGAGGTGGTGACCCCGGAGGATTATGTCGGAGAGGTTATTGCCGATGTCAACACCAAGCGAGGTAAGATTACCGGGATCGAGGCGGAAACCGACCGCCAGATCGTCCGGGCCCATGTACCGCTGGCCGAGATGTTCGGTTACTCGACATCGCTTCGGTCGGCTACCCAGGGGCGGGCACATTTCAGCATGCAGTTTTTGAAATATGATTTGGTGCCGGGCAATAAGGCAGAGGCAATTATCAAGAAAATCAGAGGAATATAGAACCACCAGCATATCGAGGGAAGACGATGTCAAAAGAGAAATTTGAACGGACAAAGCCTCACGTCAATGTAGGGACGATCGGGCATATCGATCACGGCAAGACGACATTGACGGCAGCGATCACGCGCGTATTGTCTTTAAAAGGTCAGGCAAAGTTCACTGACTTTGGCGAGATAGACAAGGCACCGGAGGAGAAGGAGCGCGGCATTACCATTGCGACGGCGCATGTGGAGTACGAGAGTGCCAACCGTCACTATGCGCATGTGGATTGCCCCGGTCACGCCGACTATATCAAGAATATGATCACCGGTGCGGCGCAGATGGACGGTGCCATCCTGGTTGTCGCGGCGACGGACGGAGCGATGCCGCAGACTCGTGAGCACATCCTGCTGGCCCGTCAGGTCGGTGTTCCGGCGATGGTCGTCTTTCTCAACAAATGCGACATGGTCGACGACGAAGAGCTGATCGAGCTGGTGGAGATGGAGCTGCGTGAGCTGCTCGACAAGTACGAGTTCCCGGGCGACGACATTCCGTTCGTCCGCGGTTCGGCCTTGCTGGCGCTGGAGAATCCGGATGACGAAGAGAAGGCGAAGTGCATCTGGGAGCTGATCGAAGCGGTCGACTCTTATATTCCTGAGCCGGAGCGTGATATCGATCA
>JAZBPM010000204.1:0-4420 GCA_036351615.1 Desulfofustis sp. | reverse complement strand
ATTGAGCGCCACTCCCTGGGCCTCGAGCCCGGCGAGATCGGCCGCCGGCCGATAGGAGAGGGCCGGGGCATCGCTGCTGATGGTTGCACCGGCCCCTTCCGCCCTGGCGCGCAGGCTGTCACGCAATTCTACGGTCTTTTTGATCCAGGTCTCGAACCGGGTCGGATCGAAATCGACATTGGTAAGGCAGGCAAAGGTGGCTTCGGAGGTAAAGTGATCTACGGCCGGGTCGACGATGCCGACCTTGCGAGCCGCGACGGCGACGATGGCCAGTCCTTGCAGGGCATGGGTCAACAGGTCCTGAAGTGAAGCGACGCCTTCGTTCTTGCCGCAGACACCGACTTTCTCGCAACCGATTCCTTTGGCCGTTTGTTCGCACTGGTTACAAAACATGGAGATTCCTCCTTATGATGATTTGCTGTTCCGTCCTGCTGAGGTTCTTGGTCTCAGCGTTGATTGTTGCAGGCAGGATAGCATTGGTCTCCCCGTTTTTCTTTGACCTAGGTCAACTGTAGGGAATCTTGAAAAATTGTCATTTTGCCCACTGTCATCGTTGCGCAATCAAATTTTATCGTCGGAATATCAAGTATATGCCTGCCGTAAAATTTTCTTGCGCACCTCGATTTTGAACGAAATGCCGATTTTTTCAAGCTCCCCGGTAGAAAAAAAATCGTTTACTGAGCAGATGCGGTATGGCGGGCCGTTACCAGGAGAGTGGTGTGCTCTTCGGGGTGATAGGGGGTGGTGGCGAAGTTGCCGTGCAGCGTTTCGACCGTGTAGCCTGCTTGTTCGAGCAGCAGCCGCCACGTCGTCGCCGGGAAGGCGGCGAGCCGGTAGCTCCGGCAGTAATTGCAATTGGGCTCTCCGTTGGGCAGCAGACGGAGCTTGTAGCGTTCTTCGAGGTGCAGGAGCCGGGTCTGTCGGTCGTACCTGCGCAGGGTCTCCTTGACCAGTTTACCGCCGGCCGGCAGGTCAAGGAGCCGATATTGGAAGAAACGGTGACCGGGATGATCGGTCAGCTGGCGATCCGGCACAAAGAGGTGTAGCAGCAGGAGGCCGCCGGGCGCCAGGACGGCAGCAACTTCCTCCAAACAACGGCGGATCAGTTGGCGACTGCCGAGCAGATTCAACGTGTTCCAGGCGATGATGGCCGCGGTGAAGCGACATCGCAGTCCGAGTCGGCACATGTCCATTTCGATGGTCTGGGCACCTCGCGCAGCATCGGCAAAGGCGAGCATCGGTCGGGAGTTGTCGATGCCGGTTACCGCAAAGCCGCAGCGCTGGAGGTAGTCGCTGAGCCTGCCGGTGCCGCAGCCGAGTTCGAGAACCGATTGGCAGTCATGGCGGTGCAGCTGCTCTCGATAAAAGCGGAAGTCGTCGACTTCGCCGCCCATTTCCAGGTGATAGAAGACGCTATACTGCTCGGGTGGCAGGGGGATGAACGTTTCTTCCGGTTCGCCGTCGTAGTCGGATGGGATGTCCTCGTTCATCGCAGGTGTTTGTCGTGCATCAACAGCCGATCATGTCCCGTTTGGGCAGGCCTCAACGTAGCGACCGTCGAGAATGAAACCGGGGTTGACCAGGGATGGGTCGATCCCCAATTTGGCCATCGCAAACATGCGGGCAATTTCCAGATCGAAGTGCAGATACCAGCCGCCCTGAATAGGGAACGATCGGCCGGTGTCGAAACCGTTTTCCCGGCAGAGCGGACAGAAGACACGATCGACGACTGCGGTCGGTATGCCGCCCCGGAAGGTAAGGTCAAGATGATTCTGCCGGCAGGCACAGGGTATGGTTCTGCTGATGGTCATGTCGGTTTTGCTGCCGAGTAAGGCGTGGTCATCCACGGTTTGGGAGGGCAGCATGGTCCTCTGATTGCTTGATTGTCTTCACACAGTATACCCCTGTTCACGAGGTGTATGAACGGGGACACCCTGTCTCTTGATTCCCTAGAAGGGGAAAACACGAAAAACGCAAAATCAATTATATGGACGCAGGGCTGCACGATTGATAGTTGGTGGGGGTGTTCGTCAGCGGGTTGATGGTTAGAGGGCTTATCGGTTGTGGGCTTCTTGTCGTTATTATTAATATTATAGTTAGCGGGGGACAGGTTGAAACCTGTCCCCCGTTAATTAAGACTGCTGTTGTGCCGCGTATGCGGAGGCGGCGCATTCGTTCTTGCCGAGATCGAGTACTTCGGCCTCTTCGTCATCGACCTGTTTCAAGTTGGCGTTTACCAGGCGGATGGTTGCATATTCCGGCGGCTGGTCACGCATGTTCGCCTCGATGAAGGCGAGAAAGTCTTCTTTGTTGTCGATGGCGTAGATCGCCTTGTTGTAGGCACGCACCTTTTCCAGCGATTCTGCAAAGTTGAGCTTGCTGTTGGCCTCGCTCCAATCGATGAAATGGCCCGGCAGCACCATCATCGACCCGTCCATCGCGGCGACCTGGCGCATGGTATTGAATAGATAGTCGGACCACTCAGTGACCTTGCCGCCCAGGTCGGGACGACCCACCGACTTGATAAAGATGGTATCACCGGAAATGATGAAATTGTTGTCGATGATATACATCGTGCTGCCCGGTGTATGACCGGGCGCGAATTTGACCTGTACCGCCGGGCCGCCGTTGCCGAAGCCGATATCACCGTTGTCCTGCAACGGCAGGTAATCGATCTTCGCGCCGGCAAAGTCTTGTTCGTTGGCGAAAAAGCGGGCACCGGTTCGCTCTTGGAGCAGTCTACTGCCGGCGATGTAATCGGCCTGCAGATGGGTTTCGGCGGTTTGTACGATACGGCAATTGTGATCGTCGGCAAAATCGAGATAAAAGTCGATACTGCGCGATGGATCGAAAAGCATCATCTGTTCGCCGGTCAGTAGGCCATAGCTGCAGGAACCCTTGGCCGGCCGGATGAACTGGTACAATTCATAAGGTGCACCATGGTTCAGTGGCTTCGGTACGAGTAGGTTGCCCCACGATTTGATACCGCCGGCCAAAAAGCCGACGTCGATGAAGCCGTTCTTCTCCAGGATCTCGGCAACGTATTGTGCTGAGCCTTCTTTGGCGCAGACAATGCGGATTTTGCTGTTTCGGTCGGGAAGCCGGGCAAGACACTCATCCTCGATTTCCATGAAATCGAAATAGGAGATATTGAGGGTGTTGATCGGATGCGGCCCCTCCACTTTGAACCGGTTGAAATCGACGCTATTGCGCACATCGAGCAGGAGGAAATCGCTCTTTTCGGTAATCCAGCGAAACAGATCATCTGCCGTGTAGGAAAACAATGCCATGGACGTTTCTCCTTATGGAAAATAAGCTAAGCCGGATTCGTTTCGCCAAGAACCCGGTCGAGTTCACGGGATAATTGCAGAAGGTGCTGCTGTTCGTCGTCCGCCATCAGCCGATAGAAGGCGGCCGTTTCCTCACCCTGATGCTTCCAGGCCAGTCGCTGATACAGATCGAAAGCCTGGGCCTCGAGCTTCATGCCGAGTTGCAGGACCAGCTCAATGGAGCCCAGCTGGCTCTTGAAGATCTCTATGGCCTGCTCGATATCGAGTCCTCCTTCCATCACCCGTAGCGGTTGGGTTCCGCCATCCTGGCTGTATTTGGCCTTGAGGCGATTCATGTGGCTGTCCTCGAAACCGGCCAACTGGTGCAACATTTCCCTTTCTTCTGCGAGTTCCGCCTTTTCGGCCAGGGCCAGGTAGAAGCGGCGGAGACCGTCTTCCATCTGGTAAGCAAGTTCGAATGTGGTCGGGAAATTGCCGTTGGCAAAGAATTCCAGCCCGTCCTCGACGTCTCCCTCGGCCTGTGCTCCCTGCCAGGTGATAATGCCGCCGGTCATGTTGAAGACATGCTTGATGCCGGAGCGGGAGAGAACCTGGCAGGCGGCCTTGCTGCGCACGCCGCTGCGACAATAAACAATGGTCGGTTTGTCCTGGTTGAGTTCGCCGGCTCGCTTGGGTAATTCGGCAAGGGGCAGCAGGATGGCGCCGGGAATGTGTGTTTGCTCGTATTCTTTCGGTTGGCGGACATCGACCAACTGGTAGCGCTCCGGTTCACCGGACTCTATAAAGCGCCGGGTTTCCTCAGCGGTAACGTTTTCCGAATCTTCAAAAAAGGTTTCCCAGTTCATGATCTCTCTTCTCTTTCCCCTCTATGTTTGGCGCGCCGTGGTTATGGGAACCTTGAAAAATTGTTGTTTCGCCCAATCTCATCGTTGTGCAATCACATTATATACTCGAAATATCAAGTATATGCCTGCGGGAAAATTTTTCGCATGCCTTGATTTTGAACGAAAATCTAAGTTTTGCAAAAGGCTCTGTGGTAAAATTTTCATGCACGCCTCAATCTTGAACGAAAGCCCGAATTTTTCAAGCTCCCCTTATCTGTGCAGGAGAATCGCTTCCTTTGGTGTCAT
>JAZBPM010000203.1:0-4856 GCA_036351615.1 Desulfofustis sp. | reverse complement strand
TGTCTCGCCGATGAACCAAATTGGTAGAGATTACCTATGCATACCGAACCTGAGCAGACCCAGCCGCAAACCGGCAACACCCGAGAGGTCATCTACCGGACGGTCCAGGAGACCACCGCCCGCATTGATGCCGCATCATCCTGGCTGGCACCATTGCAGGTGGAATTGCGCAAAGCGGTAATCGGCCAGGACCACCTGATCCAACGCTTGCTCGTCGGTCTGCTGACCGGCGGCCATATCCTGCTCGAAGGGGTGCCGGGCCTGGCCAAAACGCTGGCCGTCAAGTCCCTGGCTCGGGCGATCCACACCGATTTCAAACGAATCCAGTTCACGCCGGACCTGCTGCCGGCCGATATTATCGGCACCGAGATCTACAATCCCCGCGATACCGCCTTCGAGGTCAAGCAGGGACCGATCTTTTCATCGCTGATCCTGGCCGACGAAATCAACCGGGCCCCGGCCAAAGTACAGTCGGCATTGCTCGAAGCGATGCAGGAAAAAGAGGTGACCATCGGCGACACCACCTATCGGCTGCCCGACCTATTCCTGGTTCTGGCCACCCAGAACCCGATCGAACAGGAAGGCACCTACCCGTTGCCAGAGGCCCAGGTCGACCGCTTCATGCTCAAGGTGACCATCTCCTACCCGACTCCTGCTGAGGAGCGGCGCATTATCGATCTGCGCGACCATGCCGACTCCCGGGTCGATGTCCGTCCGGTGACGACCCCGGCAGATATCCTGGCGGCCCGGACCGTGGTCGATGCCATCTACCTTGATGACAAGGTCAAGGACTATATTGTCTCACTGGTCTGCGCCAGTCGTGATCCGGCCTCCTATGGCCTCGATCTGGCACACTATATCGAGTCGGGCGCCTCGCCGCGGGCCACCCTGAATCTCAAGGAAGTGTCCCGCAGCCTGGCCTTTCTCGCCGGCCGCGGCTTCGTCACGCCGGACGATGTCAAAGAGGCGGCGTTCGATGTCCTGCGCCACCGGATCCGCCCCAGCTATGAAGCCGAAGCCGAGTCGATCACCAGCGACGACCTGATCCGCACCATTCTCGACACCGTACCGGTTCCCTGAGATGTCCACCGCCCCGACCATCGATCCTCGCAAGACATCGGAAATCCTGAGCAAGGTCAGGCAGATCGAAGTCCGCACCCGCCGCCTGGTGACCGACAGTCTGGCCGGCACCTATCAATCGGTTTTCCGCGGCAGCGGCATGAATTTCGACGAGGTCAGGGCCTATGTGAACGGCGACGAGATCCGTTCCATCGACTGGAACGTCACCGCCCGGACCGGGACTCCGCACGTCAAGAAATTCGTCGAGGAGCGGGAGCTGACCATCATGCTGTTGATCGACATCAGCGGCAGCGGCGACTTCGGTTCGACGAGCTGGTCAAAGCGGGAATTGATGGCCGAACTCGGCTCGGTGCTGGCCTTTTCGGCGGTACGTAACAACGACAAGGTCGGCCTGGTGCTGTTCAGCGACTTCGTCGAACTCTATATCCCGCCGGCCAAAGGCCGTTCCCACATCCTACGGGTGATCAGAGAGATCCTCTATCACCGGCCCCACAGCCGGCAGACCAAGTTAACGGCGCCGCTCGATTTCATGGTCGAGGTACGCAAGCGCAAGGCCGTCACCTTCCTGATCTCCGACTTCTGCCTGGACGGCGATTATGAAGCGCGTCTGGCCGAGCTGCGCGCCAAATTGCAGCTCTGCAACCGCCGTCACGACCTGATTGCCGTGGTGGTCAGCGACCCGCGTGAGCATGAGCTGCCGGATTGCGGCTGTCTGACCATCGAGGATGCGGAAACCGGCCGCCAGGTGGAAATCGACACCGCCGATCCTGCCGTTCGCCGCGGCTGGCGGGAACTGGCCGCCGATCGCGCCGGAAAGCTGTCGCGGATGCTTGGCGGTGCCGGCATCGATACCCTGTCATTGAGTACCGACGGTTCTTACATCGAACCGTTGTTATCATTTTTCGGAGCCCGGAAACGGAGGCTGGCCAGATGATGAACCAATCCGGAACTCATCTCTCTCTCCTTCTCATTTCTGCCGTATCATTCCTCCCTCCGGATCATCATCGGGCCGGCCTTCCCCGGGCTCCGAAAAAGACCGTGCCGGCAGTCGGCCTGGCCCTGGCCGCGCCGGCCGAAACGACCGGCCTGGTAGATATCTACCCGCCGCTGCCCCTTGCCGACCAGCCGCCCTACCTGCTGCTCGCCATCATGTTGCTGGCCGTGATCGCTCTTGCCGCCGCGCTGGTTCTGTTCCTGCGCCGCCGGCGATCCTCCCCGCCGCCCAAACCGGATCCGGCCGCCGGAGCGCTGGCCGAACTCAGCGACGCCCAACGACTGCTGGCCGGCAGTGAACCCGCCCGCTATGCCACCTATGCGGAAACGGTGTCTTCAATCCTGCGCCGCTATGTCGAGCTCCGCTTCAAGCTCAGCGCCACTCGCCGCACCACGGAGGAGTTTCTCGGCAGTCTGGAGGCAGTCCTCGAGCATGGTGGTAATAGCAGCGATAAAACACCGGACAGGTCGCTACCAGACAGCTATCGTGACGACCTGCGCCACTGCCTGCAGCTGTGCGATCTGGTCAAATTTTCCGGACTTTCGCCGGAACCGGCCGGCATTGATCAGCTCACCCGGACCGTCCGCTCCTTCATCGAAACGACGGGGGACCGGACAACACCAGCAGGGGTCTGAGGCGATGCGCTTTCTCCACCCGGAACTGCTCTGGCTACTGACCCTGTTGCCTCTGTTGGCACTGTTGCGCGGCCGCCGAGGAGCGGCACCGGCGCTGCTCTTCTCCACCACCGCCATCGCCGCGACCCTGGCCAGCGCCCGAAAATACCGGCCGGGCAGGCTGCTCGCCAGCCTCAAACTGCTGGTGCTCGCCTGCCTCATTCTCGCCCTGGCTCGGCCGCAACTGGGCAATACCACAACGGAAATCGAGGCCAGCGGCATCGATATCATGCTCGCGGTCGACGTCTCGGGTTCCATGGAAGCCATGGATTTCACGCTCCAGGGAAAAACGGCCAACCGTCTGCAGGTGGTCAAGGCAGTGGTCGCAGACTTCATCGCCGACCGGCCCAACGACCGGATCGGTCTGCTCGCCTTCAGTGCCCGCCCCTACCTGATCAGTCCGCTGACCCTGGATCATCACTGGCTGCAAAAACGGCTCGAAGCGCTGACGGTCGGCATGATCGAAGACGGGACGGCCATCGGTTCGGCCATCGGCGTCGGGGTTTCCCGGCTCCATGAACAGCAGGAATCGAAATCGCGCATCCTGATCCTGCTCACCGACGGCATGAACAATGCCGGCAAGGTGCCGCCGGCGGCAGCGGCCGAAGCGGCGCGCACCCTTGACATCAAGGTCTACACCATCGGCGCCGGTACCCGCGGCATGGCTCGGACGCCGGTGGTCGACCCGTACGGTCGCAAGGTACTGGCCAATGTCCGTGTCGATATCGACGAAAAGAGTCTGCAGCAGATCGCCGCGTTGACCGGAGCACGCTATTACCGGGCCACCGACACCGCTTCGCTGGAACGGATATATCAGGAAATCAACGCGATGGAGACGACGACCCGAACCATTAAACACTTCGAGCAGTACCGGGAACTCTATCCACTGTTGATCGCCGTCGCCCTGCTGCTGCTCGCCGGCGAACTCCTGTTGCGCCGGCGATTTCTGCCCTAGGATCGGTGACCATGGTTTCCTTTGCCCATCCCTGGTACCTCCCTGTCACCATTATTGCCTGCCTGCTGCTGTGGCTCTGGTGGCAGCAGATGGAGCGGAGGCGACAACAAATGCTCGCCCGTTTTGCCGCACCGTCGCTGCTCGACAAACTCACCGCGTCGATCTGCCCGCTGCGCCGCACGGCGAAAAAACTGCTGGTAGCCGGCGCCGTCTTCTGTTGTTTCGTGGCACTGGCCGAACCGCGGTACGGCTCCCGGTGGATCGACGTCAAACACAAGGGTATCGATATCCTGTTTGCGCTGGACAGCTCCCGGAGCATGCTCGCCCCGGACGTTCGCCCCAACCGTCTGGAACGCAGCAAACTCGCCGTCATGGACTTCGTCGACCGACTTCAGGGCGATCGCATCGGGCTGCTGCCGTTTGCCGGCACCTCCCATCTGCTCTGTCCGCTCACCGCCGATTACCAGGCCTTCAATCAATCGCTGCAGGCGGTCGACAGTACGCTTCTGCCGATCGGCGGCACCGATATCGGCGGTGCCATCAAGGCCGCCGAAGCGGTGCTGGCCAACGACGCCAACCACAAACTGCTGGTCATCATCACCGACGGCGAAGACCTCGGCACAGACGGTATCGCCACCGCACAGGCGGCACATTCCCGCGGCATGACCATCTTTACCATCGGCGTCGGCACCGCTGCCGGGGAGTTGATCCCGGACCGGGCCAACGGCGGCTTCGTCAAGGACGATAGCGGCGCCTATGTCAGGAGTCGACTGGACCGCCAGGCGCTGAAGGCGATCGCAGAGCAGGGCGGGGGCATCTATGCCGACCTCGGCAACCGCGGTGAAGGACTGGATACCGTGTACCGGGAGCGGCTGGCCTTGATACCGGCCCAGGAATTTGCCGAAAAGCGCACAAAAGTACCGATCTCGCGCAGCGAATGGCCGCTGGCCCTGGCAATCGCGCTGCTCTGCGGCGATTTCCTGTTATCCGGCAGAAAACGGCAGCGTTCCTTCCACCGGGCTATTGTCCGTCTGGCGCAGTTGCGCAAACCGTCTATCTTGGCGCTGCTCCTGGCCGCCGGGATCGGCCTGCTCGGGCCGTCACCGGCAAGCGCTTCGGACGGAGAGCGTGCTTTTGCTGACGGAGATTACCA
>JAZBPM010000202.1:0-3692 GCA_036351615.1 Desulfofustis sp. | reverse complement strand
GCTGAAGGTATTGATGGTTATCTGTGAAACCAATGAAAGATCAAGATTTTGATAACCTGTCGTGCTGCTGCCTCGTCACGCTCGACAATACCGGCCCTCCTGATGTTTCAGCATTTCATTCTTCCGTTATCACTCCACCGCTATCATCACCGATTACCGTGACAACCGGATAAGATACTCTGGTGTAACAGGAACTTGGCAGACATGAGAGAAAGAGAAAAAGCTGTATGTCGTCCAAAAAATCAATAGAAATAGTATTCATTATCAGGTAGAATAGACATCATTATGGGTTCTGTCTTCGCAATAAAGAAATACGCCATCCATGATGGACCGAATATCCGGCTGACCATATTTTTCAAGGGCTGTCCGTTACGGTGCTGGTGGTGTCACAATCCCGAGGGTCTGGAAAAGGAATTATCGGTTATCTGGATAAAGGATAAGTGTATCGGCTGTGGTGAATGTCTCACCGCTTGCCCCACCGGCAGCCTCAAAATGGTGAGTACGGGGATCTTGCGGGATCTTACCACCTGTGAGCAAAACCGGGCATGTGTTTCCGTTTGTCCTGCTTTGGCCCATGAGGCCATCGGCTGGGAGGCAAGCGTCGAGGAGATCATCTCTGAAATTGAAAAGGACACCCCGTTTTACGACGAATCGGGTGGCGGTGTGACGTTCTCCGGGGGGGAGCCGTTGATGCAGCCGGAATTCCTGCTCGAGCTGCTCCGTCAATGCGGCCGATTGGACATTCATCGGGTGGTCGATACGTCTGCTTTTGCCAAGACCGAATTGCTACTGCAGGTCGCCGAACAGTGTGAGCTCTTCCTGATCGACCTCAAGCATATGGATCCTGAGAAGCACAAACTCTACACCGGTGTTGATAATGGCCTGATACTTGAAAATATCAGGACTCTGGCCGACAGGGGGGTGTCGTTCCGGATACGGATTCCCCTGATTGAAGGGGTTAACAGCGATCAGAAGAATCTGCGTTTGAGCGGTGAATTTCTTGCCGGTTTGCCTTGTCCGCCCGGCGTAGACCTTTTACCGTATCACAATATAGCAGAATCGAAATACCGAAAAATGAACCGGGATTATCCGGCGGTGCAGTTTCAACCATCTGCTCGGGAAAAAGTAGCGGCATGGGCGGAAATGCTAACTGACCGGGGACTACACGTTAGCATTGGGGGATGATGAAATGAATCAGAGAGTTGAAAGGCTGAGAACGGCCAGTTTTGAAGCGCAGCCGTCTATTTCTATTGAGCGGGCCCTGCTCGAAACCAGATATTACCAGGAGCATGCAGGCAAATATTCGCTTCCTGTCACCAGAGCCGGTTTCTTCAAGTATCTCTGCGAGAACAAGACGATTTACATCGGCGAAGATGAACTCATCGTCGGCGAGCGGGGCCCCGCCCCGAAGGTCGTCCCCACCTTTCCCGAACTGACCTGCCACAGTGCAGAAGATCTGCGAATCCTGAGCAGCAGAACCATGACCGGCTATCACGTCGACGATGCGAATATCGCCGAATATGAAGCCAACGTGATCCCCTACTGGCAGGGAAGATCGATGCGGGAACGAATTTTCGGCAAGGTTCCGGAGAACTGGCGGAAGGCCTATGAAGCCGGATTGTTCACCGAGTTTATGGAGCAGCGGGCGCCGGGGCATACCGTTCTGGACGGCAGCATCTACGTCAGCGGCATGAAAGACTACCGCCAAAGGATTCAGGCCCATATCGGCCGGCTCGATTACCTGAACGATCCCGAAGCGTCGGATAAATATGAAGAATTGACCGCAATGGATATCGCCTGTGAAGCGGTCATCATCTTCGCCCGGCGTCATGCCGAGCTTGCCGAGCAACTGGCCGGCGAAGCAAGTGACCTGCAGCGCAGCGAAGAATTGCTGCACATCGCCGAGGTCTGCCGGTGGGTACCGGAACATGCTCCGCGAACGTTCCACGAAGCCCTGCAGATGTACTGGTTTGTTCATCTGGGGACCATCACCGAACTCAATGGCTGGGACGCCATGTCCCCGGGCCACCTCGATCAACACTTGTTCCCCTTTTATCAGCAAGATCTGGCCGATGGACGTCTTGATCGGGACCGGGCGAAAGAGCTGCTTGCCTGTTTCTGGATTAAGGTAAACAATCACACCGCCCCGCCAAAGGTCGGCGTTACCGCCAAAGAGAGCGGCACCTACAACGATTTTACCCAGATCAATCTCGGCGGTCTGCTCAAGGACGGCAGTGACGGCTGCAACGAGATCTCGTATATGGCCCTCGAGGTTGCCGACGAACTGCACCTTCTGCAGCCACAGCCAAGTGTCCACATCAGTACAAAAACGCCGGATCGATTTCTGTTGTCCGCCGCCAAAGTTATTCGCAAAGGGTATGGCTATCCGTCGGTATTCAACACCGACATGGTTGTCATGGAACAGATTCGCGCAGGAAAGAGTGTCGAGGATGCCCGCGAAGGAGGTACCAGCGGTTGTATCGAGACCGTAGCCTTCGGTAAAGAAGCCTACATTCTTACGGGTTATCTCAATGTTCCAAAAATATTGGAAATTACTCTGAACAATGGAGTCGATCCCCTCAGCGGAGAGCTGGTGGGCATCGAAACCGGAGATCCCCGGACCTTTGCAACCTATGAAGATCTCTATGCCGCCTTTTCTCGTCAACTGGAATATGTCGTCAACCTGAAGATCGAAGTAAACAATTATATCGAACGGATGTATGCCAAATATTGCCCGGCACCGTTTCTGTCCGTGGTTATTGCCGATTGTATTGACAAGGGCAGAGACTATTACGACGGCGGTCCGCGTTACAATACCAACTACATCCAGTGTTGCGGAATCGGCACAGTCACCGACAGTCTTTCGGCGATTAAAACCCATATCTATGCCCAGAACACTCTGAGTTGGGATGAGCTGCTGAAAGCTCTTGCCGCAAATTTTTCCGAGGCGGAGCCGCTGCGCCTGAAGCTGTTCAACAAGACTCCGTTCTTCGGCAATGATGACGACCGGGCCGACACCATCATGCAGCAGGTCTATGAAAGTCTGTTTGCTAGCATAGACGGCAAACCCAACACCAAGGGTACCGGATATCACCTCAACATGCTGTCGACAACCTGTCACGTCTATTTCGGCAAGATGCTGGGTGCAACTCCCAATGGCCGTTTTGCTTACATGCCGGCCTCGGACGGAACATCGCCCTCTCATGGTGCCGACCGGAACGGACCGACTGCAGTGATCAAATCTCTTGCCAAGATGGATCAGGTCAAATCGGGCGGCACCCTGCTCAATCAAAGATTCCTGCCGAGCGTCCTGGCCTCGGATAACGATCTAAAAAAACTTGCCGGACTGATTCGTACTTACTTTCGCTTGGGAGGGCATCATATCCAGTTCAACGTGGTCGATACCAAAACGCTGCGACTGGCACAACAGCAACCGGACGATTATCGAAACCTGCTGGTGCGGGTGGCCGGTTACAGCGATTATTTCGTCGATCTGGACGAGGCGCATCAGGAGGAAATCATTCTCAGGACCGAGCAGGAGACAGTCTGACGTCCCTTCTTTATACGAACATCCTTTCCACAGGCTGAACTCCCCGGGCTGGCCGGTTCTGCCGGAGGCTGCATCGCGAAGGCCCGGCGGGCCGGAGAATCAGGCCCGAAGGGCTGCGGACAGGACGTCCGCAGCCGGCGGT
>JAZBPM010000201.1:0-5916 GCA_036351615.1 Desulfofustis sp. | reverse complement strand
TGATGGTGAATTGGCGGATGACCACCGCGGTATCGGGCAGATGGCGCTCCACTTGCTGGCGGAGATAAAAACAGGCCAGACAGGAATGGGTATAACGGGCATTGATGCCGACGGCGACGATTTTCATATCGTCCCCCGCCCCGGTCGAGACCGGCCCCAGTTTTTTTTAGCATCCATGGCCATGCTGGTTATAAGTATCCAATACGCTGCATAACACATTTTGTCTCTGGACTTCAGGGGAGCTTGAAAATTTCGCAATTTCGTTCAAGATCAAGGCGCGCAAGAAAATTTTACCGCAGGCATAGATGATATTCCGAGGATAAAATCTGATTGGGCAACGATGAGATTGGGCGAAATGATAATTTTTCAAGTTTCCCTTCAAAACTGCCGGCTCCCGCGTGCTCTGCCCGGTATGCACCCTGACGAACCCATGAAATGTTTCACCGACGAGGATCCCCATGACCCGTCTTTGTACCATGATTCTCTGTAGCCTGGCAATGACCCTCGCTGTTGCCGCCGCACCCCGTGCCATGACCACCGCGCCGGCCGCTCAAACCGCCCCCCGGCTCGAACTGGCCGTCTCTTTCGACCAGGACCGGGGCCTGCTCCGCGGCACCGCCAAACTGACCCTGCCGGCCGGCAACGGGCTGACCCTGCTGCTCGGCGATCTGCGAATCACCGCTGCATTGCTCAGTCTTCCGGGCCGGGAGAACCTGCCGCTGGCCATCACCACAGCCGGGACTCTGCCGCTGCCGGCGGCACCCCACGAGCAACACGTACTGCTTTCCTACGAGAAGCAGGTCGGCGACACCTTTGCCAACAGTATCACCAAGGAAGCAGTCGTTCTGACCTCGGCCTGGCACCCGGTGCCCGACCGACCGGTCATTTTTTCGCTGACCGCCCGGGTCCCTCCCTCCTTCCTGGCGATCAGCGAAAGTGATCAGCTGCCGGAACCGGACCGGGACGGCTGGATCGACTTTTCCTTCTCTCAGCCGGTCAGGTCGCTGCATCTGGCAGCCGCGCCGTACCACAAGTACAGCCGTACGGTGCGCGACGGCCTGAGCGTTCACGCCTTTTTCCTGCCCGGCCAGCAGGAATTGGCCGACGACTACCTCGAAGCCGCGGCGGCCTATCTGAGCAGATACGAGCGTACCATCGGTCCCTACCCCTACGCCCACTATGTTATCGCTGAAAACGGCAAACCTACCGGACTCGGCCTGCCGACCTTCACCCTGCTTGGCAGTCAAGTTATCCGGCTACCGTTTATCCGGCACACCTCGCTCGGACATGAGATTCTTCATTCCTGGTTCGGCAACACTATTACAATCGCCCCGGGTTCCGGCAATTGGGTCGAAGGATTGACCACCTATCTGGCGGACCTGGCCTATCGCAGTGAAGCCGGCGAAGGTGCGGCAGCGCGCAAGGAGGCGCTGCTCTCCTATCTCAGCTATGTAAATCCGACGACACCGCCCCTGCGCAGCTTCATCGGGGTCGGTCACGATCGGTCGGATAACCGTGACCGACGCGCGGTCGGGTATACCCGTTCAGCCCTGCTCTTTCACGAATTGGCCGTACGGCTCGGCGATGCCGCCTTTTCCCGGGCTATACGAAGATTCTACAACGATTTTCGCGGCCGAGCGGCCTCCTGGGACGACTTGGAGAGGCTCTTTGCCGCCGAAGCTGATCGGCCGCTGGACCGCTTCTTTCGCGAGCGCCTCGACCATAACGAACTGCCGACACTTGCCGTGGAAGACATCCGTACCGCTTCACGTGCCGATCGCACCGTGCTCAGCTTTACCGTCGTTCAACAGCAGGAGCACCCCTACGAACTGCTGCTGCCGATTACGGTAACCACCGTCGGCGATCCGATCACCCGTCACCGTTTGGTCTCCGAGCCGCGAACCACGATCGAACTGGACCTTGACACCCAGCCCCTGGAGATGATTATCGACCAAGACTACGATCTGGCCCGCACCCTGTCCGGACCGGAACAAAGGCCGGTCTGGTCGCAGATCATGGGCTCGGACCGTGTCCTGACGGTACTTGCCGACAGCGCGGAACGGCACCGCTATGAGCCCTTTCTCAGACTGGCCGAGCGCAGCTCCTGGCCCGTTGTCGAAACCGGCGATATCGACGCAGCCACATTGATCGACAAGGACCTGATCTTCCTCGGCACCTCCGGGCCGGAGAGCCGCAGTCTGTTCGGCACCCCGGAGCTGCCGTCCGACGGTTTCGCCCTGGAGATGCGTTTCCACCCGTTGCGGCCGGAACGGGTCGTCGCACTGGTCACCTCGGACAGTGCCGAACAGACGGCTGCCGTGGTGGGGCGGCTCAGTCATTACGGTCGTGCCTCGTTTCTCCATTTCCGCCAGGGCAGGCTCGTTGAGCAATCATTCACCCCGTCCCGGCAGGGTATCCGAGTCAGACTGCTGGAGCGTCCGACCGGCCTGGCCCGGGCCGAGCTTGACGACTTTGATCGCCTCGTCGAGCAACTCAGCGACAACCGGGTCATCTATATCGGCGAGACACACACCTCCCGGGCCGACCATCTGCTGCAGCTGCTGCTTATCGAGGCCCTGCACCGACGCGATGCCAACCTGGCCATCGGCATGGAGATGTTTCCCGCCTCCAGCCAACCGGCCCTTGATCGCTACATCTCCGACCCTGATTTCGATGAAGCCGACTTCCTTCGGGAAGCACACTATTTCGAGGTCTGGGGCTACGATTACCGATTGTTTCGGCCGATCTTCGCCCTGGCCCGAAAACACCGGATTCCGGTCATCGGACTAAACGTCGAGCGGCAGCTCGTCAGCACGGTTTATAACTCGGGCGGCATTGACAAGCTGCCTGATGAGCAGCGAGTGGCGCTGCCCGTCGATCGCGACCTGGACCTGCCCGGCTACCGGGAGCGGCTCGTATCCATCCATGCCCAGCACGCCAGCAGCGAAGACGGCGCACGCAGCCCGGAAAGCTTTATCGAGGCTCAGGTCCTCTGGGACGAGGGCATGGCAGCGGCAATTCACCGCTTCCTCAGTGATCATCCGGAAAAAAAGATGGTGGTCCTGGCCGGCAGCCAGCATACGCGCATCGACTCGGGCATCCCCCCGCGTCTTGCCCGGCGGCTGGCCGTCACCCAGGCAACGGTCGGCAATCTGGCCAGTCAATCCATGGCTGAGTTGCGCGACACCGTGGATTATCTGTTTTACCTCGACAGCGAACCATTACCGGAGCGGGGCCGGATCGGCGTCAACCTGCAGGAACCCGAGGATTCTTCGGCCGGGCTGCAGATCGTCGGTCTTGAACCGGGATCGCGCGCCGCGGCGGCCGGCCTGCAGGTGGACGATAGACTGCTTGCCATCGACAAGCAAGCGATCACCGATCTGAGCGACGTCCGCATTGCGATGCTCGAGAGGCGACCCGGTGAACTGCTGCCGATCACCATCGGTCGCGCCGGGACGGACGAGCAGCAGGAGATTCAACTCCAGGTGGAGCTGAGCGGACCGCCGGCGCCGCATCCGCCGGTGATGATGCCGGACAGATAGCCGGCGGCGGGCAACCACCCGGCCAAGGCTCAGATATCCAGCTCGAGCCCCACCGGGCAGTGATCGGAGCCATCGATCTCGTTTAAGATAAAGGCTTCACGCACCGCCCCGCGATCGATCAGGTCGCGGCTGACGAAGAAATAGTCGATCCGCCAGCCGGCGTTGTTCCGTCGAGCATTGAATCGGTAACTCCACCAGGAATACTTGACAGTATCGGGGTAGAGGGCGCGAAAGGTATCGACATAGCCGCGAGCGACAATATCGTCGAGCGCGTCACGTTCGATCCGCAGAAAGCCGGACCGATCCTTGTTGGCCTGGGGGTTCTTCAGATCGATTTCGTTGTGGGCGGTATTGAAGTCGCCGGTAATCACCAGGCTGCGTCCCTGCTCACGCAGCCGATCAGTATAGGCAAAAAAATCGCGATAGAAATCGAGCTTGTAGCCGAGCCGCTCGGCATCGCGCTGACCGTTCGGAAAATAGACATTGAAGAGGATGAACGGCCCGTAGTCCAGTTGCAAGACCCGACCCTCCCGGTCGAACCGGTCGATGCCGAACCCACAGCGCACCTCTCGGGGCTGGTGGCGGGCATAGACGGCCACACCGCTGTACCCTTTTTTATCGACCGAGTAATCCCAATACGAATCGTCCCCGCTCAGAGCGAGCATCTCACCGGTCCGTTGATCCTGCTGCAGCTTGGTTTCCTGCAGGGCCAGGATATCGGGTGCAATCGCGGCCACCGCCTCGGCAAATCCTTTCTTGTATATCGCCCGCAAGCCATTGACATTCCATGATAACAGCCGCATCAAACACTCCTCGTCTATGCTTCTTAAAAACAGTTTGAACCATACCGTTCATCACCGCCGTCACCGATCGCCGAGCGCCGCCACTACCAACGCCGCCTGCCGGTCGACGGCACCGCACTGGTGATGGGCCGCGCGGGCTGCCTCACCGGACCGTCGGGCCAACTCGGAGGGATCGTCAAGCAACCACTGCAATCGATCCGCCAGCTCCTCCGGCGAGGCTATCCTGAGGCCGCCGCCACTCTGTTCCAGCGTTGCCGCCGCTTCCTGAAAATCATCGGTCGACGGACCAAAAAAGACGACGCAGCCCCAGCGCGCCGCCTCCATCAGGTTATGACCGCCGTAATCAACCAGGCTACCGCCGATAAAGGCGCTGCCGGCAATTCCATACAATTCGGCCAGATCACCCATGGTGTCGACCAGGATGAAACGCTGACGACGAACCCGGTCGCCGTTAATTTCGCTGAGCAGATCAAAGGCCACCCCATGCTGACGGCAGAGCGCTGTGATCTGTCCCAATCGTTTCAGGTGCCGCGGCGCCAGCAGGCAAATCCGCCCGGTCTCGACCAAGCGGCGCAGCAGGGGCAGCAGCATTGCCTCCTCCGGGGCATGGGTCGAGGCAGCGATAAACACCTGCTCCCCTCTGTCCACCTGTAATCGTTGCCGCCAGTGCGCCCGCACCGCTGCGGGGTCCTGGAGCGGGGTACCGTCTTCCTTGACATTACCGGTGACGATAACCCTCTCCGGTCGAACCCCCAGGGACAGGAACCGCTGTCGGTCTTTTTCACCGATTACGGCAAGGCGGTCGAAATGGGCCAGCACCTTGCCGAAAAATGCTCGAAAGCGCTGATAGGTGCCGATGGACCGCTCGGACAGACGGCCGTTGAGGAGTACCGCAGCGGCGCCGGACCGCTTGACCGAATCGAGCAGCAGCGGCCACAGCTCCGTTTCCAGGCAGACATAAAGGGTCGGACGCACCTGCCGCACCACGCGGCCGGCCACGCCAGGCACATCGAGAGGCGCCAGGAAGACCGGCAGCGAGCGAGGCAGCAGGGTCCGGGCAAAATCTCGGCCGTGGATGGTCATCGTCGTCACCACGAAACGTACCTCCGGCACCTGCTGCTGCAACCGGTTGATCAGTTCCCGGGCAACGGTGATCTCTCCGATGGAAGCGGCATGCAGCCAGATCAGCGGCCGCCCCGGCTGCCGCTCTATCCCCCGGTACCAGCCGAGCCGCTCAACCAGGCCCCGGCGATGGATGCCGGTCAGCAGAACGATCGGCAGCAAAACGGGAAAACAGAGCCAGAACAGCACCCCGACGATGATGCGATAACACCAATACACTACTCTTCACCTATCTTTTCAAGGTTCCCTTCTATATAGCCCCCATGGCTGATGGTCACAACGAAGCATGAAAATCCGTATCGTGGCCGGATGGGCTGGTTGATCCTCCCTCCGGCTGCTGCGCTGCGGCCTGATCGGCCGGGCTCCGAGGCCGGCAGACAGGCCATCCATGGCCTGGCCGCCGGTGGCGGACGTCCTGTCCGCCACCCTTCGGGCCTGATTCTCCGCCC
>JAZBPM010000200.1:0-4471 GCA_036351615.1 Desulfofustis sp. | reverse complement strand
GACGTGCTGACGGCGTGACGCTGGTTTGTCATCTGCCAAGGCGAAAAAGCCCAAAAGAGTTCTTTTACCTCGTCTATCAATCTTTTTCAAGATTTTTATCCCCGGTTGCTCTTTGACGGAGAAGGATTAGAATAATCCTGTAAATCGCACCCGACTGCGGCACCGCTCCGCTCCGGCCTGATCGATGCACCTTTGGTACCGACTGGCGTCTGCTGCCATTTTGTCAATAACCGCCATGACGGTGCGTCACAACGAACGATGAAAATCGGCGCCCTGGTCGGAAAATTTGTTCAGTGAAAGTGAGCGGGGGACAGGTTAAAATCTGTCCCGCCGATTTTCATATAACCTCCTTATAAAAAATACCGCACCGATGAGCAGAAAACCCAACAGACCGCTCGAGCAGCCGGTCATCCGTCCTCCAAGCGAGTGGCAGAGCACGCTGATTCGCGTTACACGGGGCTGCAACTGGAATCGCTGCCGCTTCTGCGGCATCTACCCGCACCTCGGCCAATCGTCTTTCTCGATCCGCCGGTTCGAGGAAATTGCCGAGGATATCGAGATCATGCGCGCCCGCCGGCCCCAGGCGGAGGAATTTTTCCTCGGTGATGCCGATCCTCTGCATGGAGGCAGCGAGTTGGTCGGCCGTGTCATCGATATGCTCTACGATCGCTTTCCGGTCAAGAAAGTAACCACGTATGCCCGGGTCTCGACGCTCAGAAAACTCGGCCGGCAGACCATTGCAGAATTGGCCGCTCGAGGACTGACCAGGGTTCACCTCGGCCTCGAATCGGGCGATGAGGAAGTCCTCCGGTTCCAACGCAAAGGACAATCACCGGCCATGGTGCGCGAGGTCTCCGGCTGGCTGGCGGCCGCCGGTATCGAGCAATCATTTTACGTCCTGCTCGGGCTCGGCGGGACCGAGCGCTGGCGTGAACATATGATCGCAACGGCCGAGTTGATCAACGAGTTGCAGCCGGCTTTCGTCAGGCTCAGGCGACTCTGGCTGTACGAACCAGATCACGTTGCCGGGCGGCCCGGCTGTCCGCTCCTGCAACAGGTCGATGACGGCTCGTTCACACCGCAGAGCGCCGAAGGCACCGTCCATGAACTGGCTTTGCTGCTCGAACGGTTACGCCCGTCGCCAACCTATCTGACCTGTGATCATGCCAACAACGTCGTCCAGGTTCACGGTTCTCTGGCCACCGACCTCGATGAGATGCGCCGGGAAGTGAGATCGTTTCTCGCGTTGCCCGAGGAGCAACGCCGCGCCTGCTGCTCAGAACATCGGTCTCGGATCTGAAATTTACTTTCTATTTAAGAATCTGCTTTCCAATCGGGACGAAAACTGGTTAAGTGAAGGTTCGTGTTCGCGATTCAGCAGGTCGTCATTTGTCGTAGTCTAATCTGCGTTTTTCGATACCGAACGAAACTGCCGCTGCCCCTAACCACCCACTTTCCCCATTCAATGCAAAAACATAACGCTATCTGGCAATTTTTCGCCTCGGTCAGACTTGCCCTGGTCACCATCTCTCTGCTCGCCGTCACCTCGATCATCGGCACCCTTATCCCGCAGAAGAAGCCATTTGCCTTCTACGCCGAAGAGTACGGCGATCAGCTGGCCCGGCTCTTTCATGTGCTGGACATCCCGGACATGTACAGTAGCTGGTGGTTCGTCAGCCTGCTCGCCTTGCTCTGCTTCAACCTGATCATTTGCAGTCTCGACCGGTTCCCGGCGGCCTGGAAGCAGATCACCGCCGACGGCCTGGCCCGGCCGACGGATCGATTGGCGACGCTGCCGACCAGCGCCAGTTGGCAGGTGGCCACCGGCGTATCCGCCACCGCCGATCGGCTCACCGCCCGGTTGCGCGATGGTGGCTGGAAACCGGCACGGAAAGATGAACCCGACCACACCCTGCTGTTCTGTCAGAAAGGTGCCTGGACACGGACCGGCGTATACATCGTCCACGCCTCGATCCTGGTCATTTTCCTCGGCGGCGTCATCGGTGCCATCGGTGGCTTCAAAGGAAGCATGGTAATCCCTGAGACCATGCAGCGTGACCGTGTTGCGCTGTTCGGCAGCCAGTCCTTCGAAGACCTCGGTTTCACGGTACGCTGCAACAGCTTTCTTGTCGACTTCTATCCCAACGGAGCCCCGAAAGACTATGTCTCCAGCCTGACCATTATCGAAGACGGCAAGGAAATCCTGACCCGTGAAATCCGGGTAAACGACCCGCTTACTTATCGGGGAATTACCTTCTATCAATCCAGCTATCAATCGTTTCAGGACTTTCTGATCACCATTGAAAACACCGCCGCCGATCTGCGAGAATCTTTTATCGTCGAGTTCCAGAAGCAGGAGTTATGGCCGGAAGAAGGGCTGCGATTCGGGGTCATCAACGCTAGAGCCATGGGGCAGTCCGTCGTCAGCAGTAAACTCTGGATCAGTGATGATCAGGGCGCCCCGGTAACCGTCTGGCTGGATAAAACCGACACCGCCGAAGTTCAACTTGGCGAACGGAAATACTTGGTCGGTGCCCGACAGATGTACGCCACCGGCCTACAGGTGGCCAAAGATCCCGGTGTTTGGTGGGTCTATGCCGGCTGCTCGCTGATGTTAATCGGCCTTTACATCGCCTTTTTCACCTCGCACCGGCGTCTCTGGATTCTCGTTTCCGCCGCCGAAGGCGGCGTAACCGTGCTGTTGGCCGGATCGGCCAACAAAAACCGGCCCGGTTTTACCCGAACCATGGAAGAACTCGAGCAGTCGCTCCGTAAGGAACAGCACGGATAGATACTATGGGCTCACGACAATTCGATTATTTGCAGACGGAGTAGCACGATGGATAGTTCTCAGCTTCTCGGTATAACCACTTTCACCTACCTGTTCGCCTCCGGCCTCTATGTCGCCCTGCTCGTCTTTCGCAGCACGCGACTCGGTGTCATCGCAACAACGTTTACCGCTTTGGCCCTGCTCGTTCAGACCGCAGGAATCATCCTGCGTTGGATAGAATCGTATCAGATGGGTATCGGCCACGCACCGTTGTCCAATATGTACGAATCGGTCGTCTTTTTTGCCTGGATGATCATCGTCATTTACTTGGGCATCGAGTGGAAATTCAAGCATCGTGCCATCGGCGCCTTTGCCGTTCCGCTTGCCTTTCTGGCCATGGCCTATGCCTCGTTCGCCCCGATCAACAAAGGTATCAATCCGCTCGTCCCGGCCCTGCAATCAAACTGGCTGATCGCCCACGTATTGACCTGCTTCGTCGGCTACGCCGCCTTTGCCATCGCCGCTGCACTGGCCGTCATGTACCTGATCAAGGCCGCTGCCGACAAGGGACAACAGGATACAGGCCTGCTGCCGTCTTTGCGGGTACTCGACGACATTATCCACAAATGCCTCATTTTCGGTTTTATCTGGCTCAGTGCCGGCATCATCACCGGCGCGGTCTGGGCCAACTCCGCCTGGGGCACCTATTGGAGCTGGGACCCGAAGGAAACCTGGTTGCTGATCACCTGGTTCGTCTATGCATTTACCCTGCACATCCGCTACACCCGCGGCATCAGCGGCAACGCGATTGCCTGGTTGTCTCTTCTCGGCTTTCTCGCCGTGATCTTCACCTACTACGGTGTCAACTTCCTGCTCTCAGGATTGCACAGTTACGCCTGAAATCAGTTTTTTACATGAAAATCCAGACTATTAAAGAAAAACATTTCCAAGAGAGGTTCTTGACATACGCCCGCTAACCCGGTATAAGATGGGTAAGGTGAATCTTCGTTCAGTTCTACCGGCAGAAAACCAATTCAAGAGAGGAGTGGTCACCATGATGAAGAAATTGTTGCTCTGTATTTGTGCCGTCGCGGTTCTGGGTTTTGCCGGCGTCGTCATCGCCGACAACGGTCCGGCGGACATGGTTCTGCAAGCCGAAATCGACAAAGCGAAAAAGCCGAAACCGGCCGTTTTCCCGCACGCCAAACATCAGGAGATCGCTACCTGCGGTGATTGCCATCATGGCGCGGAAAACGGCAAGCAGGTTCCTTACACGGAAGGCATGGAGATCGCCAAATGCGAGTCCTGCCATAACTCCGGCGTTGAAGGGCTGCCTAAAGAAGTTGCCACTTATAAAGATGCCGCCCACAAGAACTGCAAAGACTGCCATAAACAGGCCGCTGCCGATAACCCGGCCCTGGCCGAGGTCTTCAAAGGCTGCAAGCCCTGCCATCAATAAAACCGAATACGGTGATGAGCATCACCGACTGAGGTTTGCTCGTACAACAAAAGAGGCTGCTCCCGATCGGGAAGCAGCCTCTTTTTTTTTCCTGTCAGTAAGCGATCAAGTTCCCCGGGCTGGCCGGTTCTGCCGGAGGCTGCCTCGCGAAGGCCCGGCAGGCCGGAGAATCAGGACCGTAGGGCGGCGGACAGGACGTCCTTTTATAGTGAGCGGAGGACAGGTTAAAACCTGTCCCGCCG
>JAZBPM010000199.1:0-2136 GCA_036351615.1 Desulfofustis sp. | reverse complement strand
GCTGATCCTCGGTATGTCAAGGATTTCCTTGCCCAGCTTGTCGTCAAGCATAGCGTAGCGGTGGGAACGCAGAATCAAGCCTTCTATTCGTTGCTGCTTTTCTTTCGGTACATTTTGAAACGGGATATCGGCGACATGAAAGAAGCGCTACGTGGACAGCAGAGAAAGCGGCTGCCTGTGGTGTTATCAGTATCTGAGACACAACGTCTCCTTGGCCAATTTGACGGTACGGTCAGTCCACTCGATCGTCTTGGAGATTATGGAGGCTCATCAGCTGCGGTGAGCGATAGCCAGGGAAAGCCAGTGTAAGACAGTATCGACTGAGGACGACTGAGATCCGGACTGTGTTTTCAGGTATTGAGATGCTATAGTGGTTTCATCTGCGTTTATGACGAGAGTGCGATCGTATGGAATCAGGAAAACGAGCGGTGGTGTTGCAGGTGGTTTTTTACGGGGGGCTGACGCTGCTCGCCGTGTTGGTCATGGTCTGCGGGCTTGGCTTGGCGTTCGGTAGCCGGATGGCCAGCGTGTTCGGGTTCTTCGGGGCGCTGGCAATGCTTGGTGTCTTGAGTTTGTTGGTGTGGAAGATTCGTGCTGAGGCCAACCGGGGACGGGATCCGATGTCGCGCGGTTAGAGGAGGGGGCCGGGAGGAGCGGTCCCGGTTGAGAGTCGGGCAGATTCGCTTATCGGAGCCACGCTATCATGCAGGCGATTGTCGCCACCTTTTTCAATCCTATCCTGCCGGTGTTTGCGATCATGCTGGTCGGCCTGTTTTTCGGCCGGCGCGGCTTTTTCGATAACGCCAGCGCCCAGGCGATCAACCGCTTCGTGTTTTTTGTGGCTGTGCCGGCGCTGCTCTTCTCGTTGCTCTCCGATGCGGCATTTCGGCAGGTGGACTGGCGATTGCTGTTTTTGTATTTTCTTTCCGAGATGATTCTCTTTGCTGTCGGTGCGGCGCTGGCTCGGTTGGTATTCCGGCGGGACTGGGGGGAGGCGCTGCTGATCGGCATGGCCTCCTGCTTCGTCAATCACGTGTTTTTCGTGCTGCCCATCGCCCAGTTCCTCTATGGCGATCAGGCGGCCATCCCGATCACGGCGGTGATCGTTGTCGATACCACGGTGATTTTTGCCGGTACCATCATCGGCCTGGAGATCGCCTCGCACCGCGACGAACCGCTGTGGAAGGTGGGGCGGTTCTTTGTCAGAAATCCGGTGCTGGTTGCCATTGCGCTTGGCCTGGCGGTGAATGTTCTCGGGCTGGAGATGCCGGCCGGCATCCGCACCTTTTGTACGTTTACCGGCAGTGCCGCCGCGCCTGCCGCGCTGTTCTCGCTCGGGGTCATCCTGGCCGGGGCCGGCGGCCGCGGCTGGGACGGGGTGGCGGTGGCGACCACCGGCCTGAAGGTGCTGCTTCACCCGTTGGTGGCCTGGCTGCTGTTCCAGGGGCTCACCGGGGTGGATCGGATCGGCGGGGAGGCAACCCTGTTGATCGCCGCCGGACCGTGCGGGGCGATGCCGTTCGTACTGGCCCTGCAGTACCGGATTGCGTCGGCGAGCATCGGCCGGGCTATCGTTTATTCGACCATCGCCTCGCTGTTTACGCTGGCGGTGCTTGCCTGAATCCAAACCTGTAAGGAGTGGCCATGAAGACAACCATTACTGCCAACGGCATCGTCATCAATTACCGGCTCGATGGCCCTGTTGGGGCGCCGGTGGTCATGCTCAGCAACAGTCTGATGTCCAATTACACCATGTGGGACGACCAGGTCCCGCTGCTTGCCGAAACCTATCGTGTCCTGCGCTACGATCAGCGCGGCCATGGCGGTACCGAGGCGCCTGCCGGGTCATATTCCATCGAGCAGCTGACCACGGATGCGGTCGCCCTGATCGAGGCGCTCGGTATCACGGCGGTTCATTTCGTCGGCCTGTCGATGGGCGGTTTTACCGGCCAATTGCTGGCCATGGATTATCCCGACAAGGTGCTCTCCCTCTGTCTCTGCGATACTGCTTGCGCGATGCCGCCGTCGTCGCTATGGCAGGAGCGAATCGACATCGCCCGGCGGGACGGTGTCGCGGCGCTCATGCCGGCTACCCTGGAGCGCTGGTTCACCAAGAGGTTTCGCGAATCGGGCGAT
>JAZBPM010000198.1:0-5837 GCA_036351615.1 Desulfofustis sp. | reverse complement strand
GGGCTGATCTCGATATCCAGGCCGCGTCGGCCGCCGCTGATCAGGATGGTCGAATGGTCGGCGGCCGATGCGTCGATGACGGTTGTCAGTCGTTTTTTCTGGCCGAGCGGACTGACTCCTCCGAGAACATAGCCGGTGGTTTTTTCGACCGCTGCTTTTTCGGCCATCGCCGCTTTCTTGCAGCCGCAGGCTGCGGCCGCTTTCTTCAGATTGAGCTGCGTTGACACCGGTAGCACGGCCACGGCCAGTTGGCCGTCGTCGAGTTGGATGACCAGCGTCTTGAACACCCGGGCCGGATCGATACCCAGCTTTTCGGCCGCCTCCTGTCCGTAGGAGGGATGCTTCGGATCGTGGTCGTAAGAGTGGAGAGTGAAGGCAATTTTTTTTCTTTTCAGTTCATTGACCGCCGGGGTCATTGTTCAGCCTCCTGTAATCACTCTTGTCCAGAGCAGCCTGACGATAGTCAGGAAGACGATGGTCAGGTAGATCGGCCGGATGATGCGGGCTCCGTTGGTGATGGCCAGAGAGGAGCCGATCCGGCCGCCGATGAGTTGCCCGGCAGCCATGGTAAGGCCGATCGAATAGACGATGTTGCCGCCGATGACGAACAGTGCCAGTGATGCGATGTTGCTGGTGAAGTTCATGACCTTGGTAACGCCGGTCGCCTTGACCATGTTGAACCCGAGCAGGATCATCAAGGAAAACGCCCAGAACGAGCCCGTCCCGGGGCCGAAGAAACCGTCGTAGAAGCCGAGACCGAGACCGAACAGGATATAAAACGGTGTCTGGTTCATTCGCGCTGTTCGATCGACATAGCCAAGGTGTCGGGACAACAAGGTATAGAGAAATACGAGGAACAACAGGATCGGAATAAGCGGTTCAATGACTGCCGGATCGATGATCTGGACGAGCAGGGCACCGGCGGCGGCGCCGATCAACGTAGAGACGATGCCGGTCGTGCACTCCCTTGGGTCAACCAGTCGTTTCCTGACGAAATTAAAGGAGGCGGAGAAGGCGCCGAAGGTCCCTTGCAGTTTGTTGGTTCCAAGGGCGACCTGGGGTGGCAGGCCGATGAAAAGCAGGACCGGGAGCGCAATCAGTCCTCCGCCGCCGGCGATCGAGTCGACCAGTCCGGAGACGAGACCGACGAAAAAGAGCAGGATGTAGATATCGCCGGAGAGGGTGACGGAAACGTCCATGCCTGAGAGATCCTCTTTGCCCGGCACCGGATCCGACACCGAAAGTGGCGCCATGGTGCCCGCCGCCGGGAACTGTCGATTGGCACCGGATATCCTGCATACCCGATGCGGAGAGATGCGACAACGAAAAAGAACTCCCCGGCCGGAAAGATCGGGAGCACCGGCCGGGGAGTTGAAAACCTCGCCTGTTGAGCGGAAATGCGGGTGGTGGAGGGATTAGTCTTCGATGTTGAAACGGGCGATTTCTTTCTCGCCGGGCAGGTATTCTCCGATCGGGACCAGCTTTTTATTGGTTTTGACGCAATCGATGATCACTTTCCAGAGGGCGTCGAGTTCCTTGACTTCCTGAGGGTTTTCGGGTTTCAGTTCCACCAGTGTCTTGTCGAGTGTGATTCTCATGGGTCCCCCTTCGTGTTGGAATTTTCCGATTACCGTCCCGTGTCGTCAGACGATTTATCTAATCAATAACGCATTATCGCGGAAATTCCAGCATCATTTTACCTGCCGACGCAAAGCGACTCCTTAATCCTGGTCATCTCTGCCGACAGGCGCCAGTAGCACCAACGCCTGGAGTGAAAAGCAAAAAAGAGGATGACAAGATCTGGTTGCGCATTACATTTCTCAGGTATATAACCCCATGACGGGACGTCACAACGAATGATGAAAATCAGCTCCTGGTCGGAAAGGCCGGCCGGTCCTGCCTCCGGCTGCTGCGCTGCGGCCTGATCGGCTGGCCTTCGAGGCCGGCAGACAGGCCATCCATGGCCTGTCCGCCGCCCTACGGGCCTGATTCTCCGGCCCGCCGGGCCTTCGCGATGCAGCCTCCGGCAGAACCGGCCGGCCCGGGAGTTCAGCCTGTGGAACTGATTTTCAGTTAAAAAACCGACACCAGCAATTCTTGAGCAGGACAGGAACCATGACCTCTGTTTTTACCACCGATGCATTGCCGGTCCTGGTCGGCAGTATGCCCCATGCCGATCATCGCCAGGCAGTCGAGCTGATTTTTGCCGCCACCCCGCAGATTCCGATCTGGCCGCAATTACCGAAATACCCCATCGAGGGGATGCTCCGTCAGTTTTTGCCCGGGATGCCCGGGGTTACGGAACGTGACGGGAAAATCTTCGTCGATTCCCAGCGTACCGATTTTGATGAACAATTCCTGGCCTTTTTCGAGGAGTACCTGCTTGTCGAGGAGGGTGGTGCTGCGCTGGAGGAGTCGCGTTTCGCGATGTCGGCCGAGGAGGCCGGCGGTTTTTTTGTGTTCCTTGAGAAAGCGAAGCACTGCCGGGAGCAGTTGACCGCGCTCAAGGGCCAGATCACCGGGCCGATAACGTTCTGTACCGGACTGGTCGACCAGGACGGCCGGGCTGTTTTCTACAACGACCAGCTGCGAGACGCGGCTGTCAAACTGCTGGCCATGAAAGCGCGCTGGCAGACGAGGATGATGGCCCGGGTCAAGGAACGGCCGTTGATCTTTTTCGATGAACCGGGACTGGCCGGGTTCGGCTCGTCGGCCTTTATCACCATCACGCCGGCCGATATTGCCGGTTGCTTCAGTGAGGTTTTTGCCGGCGTTCACCAGGAAGGCGGCTTGGCTGGCGTACATGTCTGTGCCAATACCGAGTGGTCGGTTATCTTCGACACCGAGGTTGATATCGTTAATTTCGACGCCTACTCCTATTTCGATAAACTGCTGCTCTATCCACAGCAGCTGATAACGTTTTTTGCTCGCGGTGGTATCCTCGCCTCGGGAATCGTCCCGACCGCGGCGGAACAGATTCGTGAAGAGAGCGCTGCATCCCTTGCCGACAAGTGGTTCGAGCAAACCCGGCAACTTGGCCGGCTGGGCATTGATGAACGGACCGTTTTCGCGCAGAGCTTGATCACGCCGAGTTGCGGTACCGGAGCAATCAGTGAAGAGCTGGCCGAGACCGTCCTGCGGCTGACCGGGGAGGTCTCCGCCTTGATCAGATCAAAGCTTGGTTGAGACGGCGGCGGCCATGGACGTATTGACCATCGATTTTCCCGACGGCGGCAACGGGCCCGTCGAATGTGCTGCGGCGATTATTGTGCCGGAGCAGGCTCTGCAAGAGCCGGGTTATATCACGATGATGGCCGGACAGGGGACGGCGGTCGACAAACACGGCCTGCAGGCCCTGGCCCAGACCGCCTGTTATCAGTTTCAGGATGGGGAGCTCGAGGTCACTGAAATGACCGGCCCCTGCCGGCTCGTCGGGCCGAGCGGCGAAGCGGAATTGCTCAGGGGGATGGTTATCTATCGGGAGACCTCCGGAGCAATCGGTGCGGCTGTTCACACGGGCCTCAACCCGCGGAAACTGTTGGAGTCGGCGCATCGTTATTGTACCCGCTGGGTACGTCTGGATATATGAGCATGGAACAGGACAAAGAGGCTTCGGCACGGCAACGGGTTGTCGTTTTTCAGCAAAACGGCAGCGGTGAGCGGAAAATTGACGGCGTTCGCCGCCACGGGGCCGACATTATCGACCTGCGGGTGATATCGATCGATGCTGAACTGCCGCCGATCATCGACGACAGCGATGCCTATCTGCCGCGCGTCATCGATGCCGACCTGGTACTCGATTTCCTGAAACACTACGATCTGTCGACCGATCTGGCCAGGCGCTGCGCCGAGGAGAAGATACCGATCGTCGTCTCCGGCAAAAAAAGTCTGGATAAGTGGGCAGTGACGCCACCCACCTGATGCGGTCTGCCAAGGCAGGATTGTCTTGGTTCCTATGGTCAGCGCTTCGGAGCCCCGGAATTTCGCGTACGTGTCGCCGATGGGCGGCTCGTCAGCGTTGCTGTCGTGCGCGGCGCACCCTGTGGGGCAACGTGGGATGCGGCCCGGCAGCTGATCGGCGAGCGGGCTGAAGAAGCTGTCCGGAAAATCGGTCTCCTCGCCCAGTTTTCCTGCTCTGCCGATCCGGCCGGCTGGGATCCGATATACGGTAAAAGTCCGGTCCATTTTGCCGGCATTGTCCACAGCAAGGCACTGGCCAGAGCGATTGCGGCGGCCGGGGACACGGATCAGCCGCCTCCCTCCGGTGACGCCGCTCGCCAGGCTTAATGGACAGCGAGAAAGACGCCTGTTTCAGGCGGAACGTTGTCGGTTCTTCGATCGTTGAGTTTTTCTGGGGGCTCGGATTCCCGATCGTCCTCGAGTCCACCTTCCTGCAATTGTTCCTCAAACATCTTGGTGCTTCCGGCTTTGCCATCGGGCTCGTGCCGGCGATCTTTATCGCCGGGGTTTCCTGCTTTCCGCTCTTTGCCAGTTATCTCTCCCGCAATTACCGACTCAAGAGACCCTTTGTCATCGGGCTCCATCTCAGCTCGGCCTTGACGATTCTGCTCCTCGGTGTGCTGCTGATGATCTTTGGCGAGTCGGCCGGTGTCTTGCCGTTGTTTTTTTGCTGTTACGCGCTCTTTTCCATTTCCATGGGGCTGAGTATTCCGGTCTGGCTCAATTACCTGGTTCGTATCTTTCCGGAAACCCGCACCGTCTCAGGTCTCGGATACATGATGTTGGCGCAGAACTGCGGCAAGATCGTCGCCAGCTTTTTCATCCTCAAGACGGTGCAGCGTTATTCCTTTTCAGTGCAGGCGGCGGCCATCGTTTTCATCGTCACCGGGCTGCTCTTTGTCGCCGGCTCGTTGTGCTTTCTGATAACCCGTGAAGTTCCGGATCCAGACGATCCTGAGCCCGATCAACTATCGTTCTGGCGTCACACGGCCGCCAGTGTCCGGGAAATCATGGCCAACCGGCGGTTTCTCAGGTATACCGCCGCCGATCTCGATTTCTACGTGATTCTAACGATCATGTCCTTCTACGCCAACTACGCCACGACCTACTACCAGGTGCCGGCGGCGATTGCTGCCGGGGGATTTGTGGCGTGCATCTATGCCGGATCGATTACGGTCAACATCTTTCTCGGGGCGATGAATCTGCTCAGTCTCAAGGGAAAGTTCGTGCTGGCCAAACTCATGACGCTTACCCTGTTGGCCATCATGGTGCTGTGGCCGAGCCTGCCGACGTTCTACCTGATCAGTTACCTGCTCGGTTTTGTCAGGGCGATCCGCAATATGGTCTACGCACCGGCGGTAAAGAAAATCTCCCGGAAAACCGATGTCACGCCGTACTTCTCCCTGGCACCTATAATTTCACTGCCTTTTGCCGTCGGTTTTCCGCTGCTGTTTGGCCTTGCCCTTGATACGTTGTCCTTCCTGCAACAGGATGCCTATAAACTCCTCTTTACCGGTTCCGCCTTGATTGTCCTGGCTACCCTGGCGCTCTGCGGTAAAGCAGATTTCTTCAGCGATAACGACCGGCCCCGTCGGGCACACACCGAGACCCTTCATGCCTGATTCTCCGGCCCGCCGGTACGGTGCGGCCCAGTGGTCATCCATATTGACAACCACTGGAAAAACCTTTAGAAAATGGCAATGATGGAAACCAACAGCGGCGACCTGGAGTCGACAATCGACCAATAGTACTTATCTGTAGCAGAAGAAGAGGGTACGTCTTGGGGGCGGCACCGGCATACATCCATAGGAGAGCTTGGAAAATTAGGAATTTCGTTCAAAATTGAGGTGCGTAAGAAAATTTTACTACAGGCATAT
>JAZBPM010000197.1:0-3675 GCA_036351615.1 Desulfofustis sp. | reverse complement strand
GGACCCGGACAGTGCATTATCTATCGACACGGGACAGGTTCACTGCCTGTCCCACGCCGATAGAGATTGGTCAAAGAGGAAAGAAGATAATAACGCAGCGTTCGCCAAATGTCGGCAAACGCTGCGTCATCGGCACCGCAACGGTTATTGCTGGAGGAGGACGAACCGTCCGTCTTTGACGATCAGCATGGCAAAGGCATCGATCCCAAGCCCGTTGTGGTCATTGGCGGAAAAATTAAACTCGCCGGCAGTGCCGTAATAGCCCTTCAGGTTTTCGATAGCCGTCCGCACCTTTTCCCGGTCAAGCCCGGCTGCAGTAATCGCCTTGGTCAGGATCATCAAGGCGTCGTAGGTATGGCCGCCGAAAGTGGAAACATCTTCGCCGAAACGCGATTCATAATCATTTTTGAATTTCAGCAAAAAGTCCTTTTGCGGTCCTTCCGGCAGTGATTCCGCAACGATCAGGCGGCTCGCCGGAAAGATAATTCCCTCGGCGGCCGCGCCGGCCGCTTCGATATACTTGGCGTTGGCAAAGCCGTGACTTTGAAAGATCGGCACATCCCAGCCCGCCTGACGGATGTTTTTGGCGATGATCGACTGGGCCGGCACCACCGACCAATTGATCACGGCCTGGATCTCGGGCTGCGCCTTGATCTTGGCCACCAGAGCGCTGAGATCGTTGGCCGCCTTGTCATAGACCTCACTGGCGACGATCTCGATACCGTATTCCGGCGCGATCTCGGTCATCTGCATCTTCCCGGCATTACCGAATCCGGTGTTACCGCTAAGAATGGCGATCCGCGAGATCCCCATGGTGTTCATTGTCCTGAAGATCTGGTGCGCGGCAAAGGAATCGCTCGGCGCCGTCTTGAAGACATAGGGTGCAACCGGGTTGACGATCAGCTCCGCCGACGCACAGGAGATCAGGATCATCTTGGCATCATCGCACATTTTTTTGATTTTCAGCGTCTCGCCGCTCGTCGATGGGCCGATGATGGCAAATACCTGTTCCTCCTCGATAAGCTGCCTGGCAAAGGAGATGGCTTTTTCCGGACTGCCGCCACTGTCCTTGATGATCAGCTTGATCTGATCGCCATTGATGCCGCCACGCTCGTTGATCTGCTCGGCCAACATCTGCAGGGAGCGCGTCTCCGGCCCACCGAGAAAAGAAACCGGCCCGGTCTCCGCCAGGATGGCCCCGATTTTGATCTCTGCCGACCAGCCGGGTAGCGCCGGATAGATCATCATGGTCAGCATTGCCATCGCTATTATCCAGGTTTTCAATCCGATGCGTTTCATCAATCCCCTCTCATCAAAATAGTTCTGCCTGCGGTAAAATTTTCTTGCGCGCCTTGATCTTGAACGAAATTTAGATTTTTCCAAGCTCCCCTAGGTTAGATATCAACCCGTAAGCGCAGTCGACCTGAGGCTTCTCTCTTGTCGATGTACTTACCGCATCGCCGACACTTGTCAAGCAGATTCACCTATTCCGTCACGCCCCGATGATCCGTACCGCCTCGACATCGCCGTTGAGAAGATTGCAATGATCGGCCGAATACGCTAGGGTGCAATGCGTTTCAGCAGGCGGCGACAACGCCGCCATGCCATCATCCGGTTCTTTGGTCCGCATTCACGAAAACCTCAACATATCGCCGCTGGACTCATGCCGTATCTGCTGCTCACGTTAGCCGCCTTGTTCTGGTCAGGAAACTTCGTGATCAGCCGGGGCATGCACACCGATATCCCGCCGCTCGGCCTGTCTTTCTGGCGTTGGCTGGTGGCCCTGCTGATCCTGCTGCTGTTCGCCTTTCACCACCTGATCAGACAACACCACCTGGTTCGCCGCCACCTCCGTTTCATCATCGTTCAGGGCCTGCTCGGTGTTGCCGGCTTCAACACCATGATCTACCTTGCCATGCAGACGACCACGGCAATCAATGCGGTCCTGGTCAACTCCTGTATTCCGGTGCTGATCGCCGTCTGCTCCTGGATCATGTTCCGCGAGGCCCTGACCGTTCGGCAGGGATGCGGAGTTCTGCTGTCGTTGTGCGGCGTCGTCTCGATCATCGCCAAGGGGCGCTGGGAATTTCTGCTGTCGGTTTCCTTCAACCCGGGCGATCTGCTGGTGCTGTTGGCCGCGCTGTTGTGGGCCCTCTACTCGACCAACCTGAAGAATTACCCGCGCGATCTGCACCCATTCGCCTACCAGACAGGCATCGTGATCAGCGGCCTGATCGTCATCTTCCCCTGCTACTTGGTCGAGTTGTCACTGGGCAAAACCATGACCATGGGGATGCCGACCCTGCTGTCCATCGGCTATGTCGCCCTGTTCGCCTCCATCCTTGCCTTTATCTTCTGGAACAAGGCGGTGCGCACCGTCGGGCCGAACAAATCCGGTCCGTTCATTCACCTGATGCCGGTCTTCAGCACCATCCTGGCGGTCCTCTTTCTCGGCGAGACAATCGAGGCCTACCACCTGCTTGGCATCGCGCTGATCTTCAGCGGCATCATGATGACCACCTTTCGTGTCAGACCGTCGTCCAGACTCTGAGCGAAAACCACTTTTTGTTGCAATTTCGGTTACATTCTGGTACCGATTGAGTATCACTGCACCAGGAATGACCAGCCATCTCATCCAGCACATGAGGACACGCCTATGAACTATTGGTATGTAGCCGTTGCCGGCCAGCAACAGGGGCCCTTCGACCAGAACCACATCATCCAGGGGATCGCCTCGGGACAATACAACCAATCGACCATGGTCTGGACGGAAGGATATCAGAACTGGATTCCTATCGCACAGGCCCGGGAGCTGCAACAACCAGTGACCCAACAACCGCCGCCGGCGGTCTATGGCCAGAGCGCCCACAAGATCGATTTCGAAATCCACGGCAACGAGATGCAATTCGTGGAGATCGAACTGGATCCCGGGGAAAGCGCGGTGGCGGAAGCGGGTGCGATGATGTACATGACCGACGGTATCGCCATGGAGACCGTTTTCGGCGACGGTAGCCATCAATCCCAACAGGGCGGTTTCTTCGACAAGATGCTCGGGGCCGGCAAACGTCTGATCACCGGGGAAAGCCTGTTTACCACGGTGTTTACGCACAACGGTTCCGGCAAGGGCCGGGTCGCCTTTGCCTCGCCGTATCCGGGCAAAATCATCCCGCTCGATCTGGCACAATACGAAGGCCAACTGGTCTGCCAGAAAGACGCCTTCCTCTGTGCCGCAAAAGGGGTGGCTATCGGCATCGCTTTCCAGAAAAAGATCGGTGTTGCGTTGTTCGGCGGCGAGGGTTTTATCATGCAAAAACTTGAAGGCGATGGACTGACCTTCATCCATGCCGGCGGCACTATCGTCGAAAAAGACCTGGCGCCCGGCGAAACACTGCGCGTCGATACCGGCTGTCTCGTCGCTCTGACCAGGACGGTCCAGTACGACATCGAATTCGTCGGCGGTATCAAATCGGCGATCTTCGGCGGTGAAGGGTTCTTCTTTGCAACCCTGCGCGGGCCGGGCCACGTCTGGCTGCAATCACTGCCGTTCTCGCGGCTGGCTGGAAAGATCCATGAAGCAACGCCGCAAAACGTCGGCTCCTCCGGGGTCGGAGAAGGCTCGGTTCTCGGCGGAATCGGCAATCTCTTTCAACGCTGACGGCAGAGCCGGTCGACCGG
>JAZBPM010000196.1:0-2073 GCA_036351615.1 Desulfofustis sp. | reverse complement strand
GAACAAAAATTCACTACGCTGCAGGTGAATGAAACTCATGTGCCGGGCGAGGACGGTAAGCTCATCGACATGGAAACTGTCAAAAATGGGTAGGCTGACCAGAAAGTGTCTGGTATCCTCTTCAGATTCTGATAATTTGGTCTGCTGCATCATCCGTTATAAGGTAAGGGAACCTTGAAAAATTGTCATTTCGTCCAATATCATCGTTGCGCAATCAAATTGTATCCTCGGAATATCATGTATATGCCTGCGGTAAAATTTTCTTGCGCGCCTCGATCTTGAACGAAATTCCGAATTTTTCAAGCTCCCCGTAAGGGAACGTAAGTGATTGACACGCTGGCCGCTGGCCTGAAAAATCTGCCATATGGTCCGCACTTCGACCCGTCTGTCAAAAATCGGACACCATGCAAACTGGCTTTACTATATCACAGACGAATATTCGATAACAAGATCGTGACCGGCATTTCTCAAGAAAAGAGGACAATCGGTAAAGCGGTGCTCGTTACTGGAAGATATCGATCCGATGAAGGTTCAGAAAAATGACACAAGCGAACGGTATCGAGATGGACACCACCGGGCTTCGCTGCCGGTTCGGCAGCGTGTCCTTTATCTGCGCACTGTTACTGTTGCTGGTCAGTCTGACCGCGCTGCAGCCGGTTTGTGCCGAAAAACTGGAGATAGGCCGGAAAATTGAGGTTCGAGCCGGCTCGGTTATTGACGGTGACTCGATAATGGTTAAGAAAGACAATCAGGATATCGAAGTCAGATTGTTCGGCATCGATGCGCCTGAGTTTGATCAACCCGGTTCGAAGGCTGCCAGACAACACCTTGCGGCGTTGGTCGCCGGTAGAGCACTGCTGATGGAAGTCATTGATCACGATGTCTACGGCCGAACCGTTGCCCTCGTCAGCACCGGAGCCGGGTCCGTTAACGAGGAACAGGTGAGAACCGGACAAGCCTGGGTGCACCCACGGTACTGCCGGATACCAATCTGTGATCGCTGGCGTGCGCAGCAGCAGCAGGCCTGCTCGCGAAAGGTTGGACTGTGGCGACAGCAGCGGCCGGTGCCGCCCTGGCGCTGGAAAGCACAAAAAGCTACGCATCGCTGACGACAGGGACCCTCGAGCGGAACGCATCGGCTGGGAGAGAGGCATTACGGTCAATGCCGCCATGCTCCGGAGTAGGCGGAAGGGCACAGGAAACGACAGAACCACGATGCTCCATGACCATCTTCTGAAAGGATTTGTTATGAAAATGACAGCTCACAAAACGTTGGTGACGATGCTGCTCAGCGGCGTACTCACAATCCTCTGCCAGCCCGGCCTCGGTATCGCCGGCGAGGAGGACGAACAAGTTCGAAAAAACATCGATACCCTTATCAAAACAAATAGTTGCGCCGGATGTACGCTGCGCGGGGCCGATCTCAACCGGCTCGATCTGACCGGCGCTGATCTGCGTGACGCCGATCTCAGCGGCGCCTCGCTCTACCTGGTCAACCTCGCTGACGCCGATTTGCGGGGCGCCAATTTGCAGGGAGCTCAGTTCGGCGGCGCCGATCTGGCTAATGCCGATTTGCGAGGCGCCGAACTTCAGGGTGCCGTTTTTGCCGGGGCCTATACTGTCGGCACGAAAATGGATGACAAACCAGGGCAGGTCGAGGCAGAGCCGGATACAGCCGAACCGGCGGCCGACGAACAGGACGTGCGTTCCGTTGACGGAGCTACCGAGGAAAAGGCCGACCTTGTCGAGCAACAGGTCGATCCGATGGAGCGGCAACGGCCCGGATCGGGAACGCTGCAAGCGCCGCCGGAGAAGCGAATCGCCCCACCGTCCCCGGTGAAAATCGATGCCGATGCCTCCCCGACAACCGATACCCGACCCGCGATTCCGGAAAACGCGCCGGTTGTTGCCGGAGCTACTGAGCAGCCGGCAGCAGCTGGCGGGCAACAGGCGGCGGACGTTGGACCCATCGAGGCCGAACCTATCCGGTCGGACGATGTGCCGGCGAGCTCCGACCAGGTGCAGGCAGAAAGCGGCGCGGCCGTGGCCGATTCGGATGAAGACCTGGCTGCT
>JAZBPM010000195.1:0-7350 GCA_036351615.1 Desulfofustis sp. | reverse complement strand
CGGCGGTGACCAGGGCGATGGCCGTGCCCAGCATGCTTTTCGGGATTGCCGAGATCTGCAGCCGTTCCCGATGACCGGCAAACAGCAGCAGGGCCAGCGCGTAACCGACCGAACTGGCGATGGCGAAGACGAGCATCTCGATAAAACCGAGTTCCTTTCGGGTAATCAGCAGCGCGACACCCATGACGGCACAGTTCGTGGTGATCAGCGCGAGATAGACGCCAAGCGCATTGTAGAGCGCCTTGCTCTTCTTTTTCAGGATGATCTCCACCAACTGCACCAGAGAAGCGATGATCAGGATAAAGGTCAGTGTCTGCAAGAACTCGAGCCCATAGGGACGGAGCACGTAGGTAAAGATCGACCAGGTGAAGATGGCCGACAGGATCGTCACGAAAATAATGGCTGCCGCCATGCCGAGAGCTGTTCCGATCCGTTTGGAGACCCCGAGGAACGGGCAGTGGCCAAGGTATTGAGCGAGCAGAATATTGTTGACGAAGGTAGATGAAATCGCCAGATAAAACAGTTCCATGAACGTATCCTCTAACTCTGGATGAATTTCTCACCGCGCCAGCGTGAGAAGAGATTCTGCAGCCCGAGCAGGATGCCGATGGTAATAAAGGCACCCGGCGCCAGTATCAGGAAGGCGAGCGGTTCGAAGGCCTCGCCGAAAACGGGCAGGCCGAACCATGAACCGCTCCCCAGCAGTTCCCGGATCGAACCGATCAGGGTCAGCGACAGGGTATAACCGACGCCGATGCTGACGCCGTCTGCCATTGAGATGAGCGGCGGATTCTTGGAGGCAAAACCTTCGGCACGGCCGAGGACGATACAGTTGACGACGATCAGCGGGATGTAGATGCCGAGCTGTTCGGAAAGCGGGAAAAAGAAGGCCTTCATGACGATTTCGACAATGGATACGAGCGTTGCGATAATGACGATATAGGAAGCTATGCGCACCTTGCCGGGGATGATGTTTCTCAGGCTGGAGATAATGCCGTTGGACAGGGTGACGACGAATGCCAGTGCCAGCCCCATGCCGAGTCCGTTTTCCGCCGACGTGGTAATCGCCAGAGACGGGCACAGGCCGAGAACCAGGCGAAACGGCGGGATTCGCTGCCAAAGGCCGGCCTTCAGCGTTGCCCCGATGTGTTGCGTCTTACTCATATCTGCTCCTCTCGCTGAGCGATCTGCTGCAGTATGTCTTCTTTATGGTTGCGCAAAAACGTCAGTACCGTATTGGTGCCGCTGACTGCGGCCCGAGACGTCGATGTCGCCCCGCTGATGCCGTCGATAGTGCCGCCGTCGCCGGCCAGGGCCACCGGTGCATCGGTCGGCAAGCCCTGCCACTGCCTGCGGAACGTTACTTCCTCGATGCGGGCACCGAGGCCCGGCGTCTCGCTGTGCTGGACTACCTCGATACCGATCTGGCGGCCGGTCGTCAGATCGATACCGATCATCAGCTTCAGGTCGCCGCCGTAGCCGCCCGCACCGATAGCCTCGATGGCAAGCGTCGAAACGGTTTCACCGTCGCGGCTGAAAAAGACCGGGATGGTCGCCTCGTCGGTCTCAATAGTGACTTTGTTCGGCAGAACCTCGGTTGCCGGTTTGTTGAACAGTCTCTCCAGCGCCGGGCCGCGCACGTAGAGGTCGGTCTGCTGTTCGATGCGTGGTCCAAGGCCTTGATTGGCCATGGTGAGTACCGCCGAACAGATGCCGGCGATCAGCGAAAGAACGACGACCATACGAACTATCTCAGACATCTTCGGCTCCCTTTACGGTGGGCTTGATCATATCCAGCAGCGGCGAGCAGAGATTGGCCAGCAGAACCGCGTAAACGATTCCGTCGACATGCTGCGAGTACCCCCTTATCAGCATCAGCAGAACACCGGCCAGGATGCCGTAGCAAAACATGGGAACTCTGTTCACCGGCGAGGTAGTGTGATCGGTGATCAGGAAAAACGCCATGAAGACCGTGCCGCCGCTGAGCAGATAGAAGAGTGGCGAAGCGAAGGCTTCCGGATCGGACAGGTGCAGCAGAGTGGCGGTCGTCAGCAGGCCGATGAAGAAGCCGGCCGGGAGCTGCCATTGAATCTCTCGCAGTACCAGCAGAAACAGGCCGCCAAGGAGCAGGAGCAGCACCATGCCGTCGGCCGTACCGGCGACCTGACGGCCGAGCAGCAGATCCGTCCACTGGTAGTGGGATTCGGCTGAGGCGCCGATCGACTTGAGCAACCGGAGCGGCTCGACGAGGGCAACCTGCCAGTCCATGTCTTTCAGGGCTCCGGTGTTGTCCATGCGGCCGGGCCAGGACAACTGCAGGATGGCGATGCTGAGTACCGCCGGTTGGGCGGGATAACCGCCGACGCCGCCGAAGAGCTTCTTGCCCACAACCACCATGAAAAAGCAGCCCGTCAGGATGAGCCACCAGGGTGCATTGAGCGGCAGCATGAAGGCCAGCATGAGCGCCAGGGTGACGCTGCTCCAGTTGGAGGTGAGATCGCGCGAGGGAGCCAGCCGCTCGGCAAGAAGATCCAGGGCAATCGCGAAACAGACGGACAGGCCGAATACGCGCAGGGCCGCCGGGCCGAACAGATAGCAACTGCCTGCCATGGCGGGCAGCAGGGCGAGCAGCCACCGCTGGTGGATCAAGGCCAGGCCGTTGCCGATACGGCAGTGCGGCCCGACGGCGACGTCAAGCATGCCGGCATCGGTTGGCCGGGCCGGTTGATACATTTTCAGTTCTTTCATTGCTGTCCTTCCTCGCTCCAGACGTGGCGTTCACCGAGGCTCATTTCGTGGTTGCAGAAATGCAGGAGCTGCACGATCGGCCGCTCCGCCGGGCAGACATAGGCACATAAGCCGCACTCGTGGCATGCTTCGGGGTGCAGATGGTGAGTCGATTCGATCTGGCCGAATTCGATCATCCGGTTGATCAGGTGTACCTGGATGCGAGCCGGGCAGACCCGGGTGCAGCGACCGCAGAAAATACACGGGGCGATCGGGTCGAACGGTGAGAGGTCTTCGGCAACGAGATAAAGACCGCTGTTATAGGTAATCGGTGTCAGGTCCGAATACTGAGCGACCCCTTTCATCGGACCGCCGACCACCGGCCGGGTGAATTGCTCGATACTGAGCCCCTGGCTGTGCAGGATGTGCCGCAGGGAGCTGCCCAGTGGGAAACGGAGGGTTACCGCCTGATCGAGCGATGGGCCGCTGATCGTCAAACACTTCTGGAGAAAGGGTGATCTGCCGTCCAGCGCTTCGACCATGGCGACCAGATATTCGACATCCTGGACGATCAGACCGTGGCTGATAAAACTGTGCCGGTTGGGAATCCGCCGCCCGATCAGTCGGGCAACAAGCTCACGCTCGATGCGGCCGCCATATTGGTCCGGTATGGCGACGATTTCGGCATGTTCGGCAAAACGGGTCTCGGCCCAGGTGAAGAGCTGCTCGGGAACCGTCAGCCAGAGGCGTGCATCCGGCAGCAGCAAGCGAGTCCGTCGCAGGCCTTCGGCTACCGTGTCGGCGCGTTGCTCGAGCAGGAGCTGGGAGGTGAGAATCGTCGGCTCTTCCTGAATACCGGTGACGATGACCGCCTCGATCCGAGGCAGGTTAGCGATCGTGCCATCCGTGTAGTCGCGGCCGGACAGGCGCCAGGGCGGATTGACACCGGCCTCGCGGATTCGTGCCAACGCACCAAACGGATCACCGAGGGGGACGGGTCCGTCCAGCATTTCCTCAGGGGGCGGAGCTGTGGTACCGTCGTTGTCGATGACAATGGCCGGCGAGTGGACACTCTGGGCGGTCCAGACAGTGGAAATGTCCCTGACCGTGCCGCTGATGCTGGCCAGCGTGCAGTTGCCGAGCCGGGAGCGGCCGATGACTTGCCCCCGGCGAACACGATCACCGGCCTTCACTGTTGGCAGATAGTGGATGTGGCCCGGGTAATCGAGCGGGATCGTCACCTGTTCCGGGTCGTCGAGTTGACGAATCACCGGATCGTAGTCGGGTACGGCGGGCAGTACCGGTTTGCTGCTGAATATTTTTAAAAGTCCTTGCATGATCCTTTTCTCAGCGTAAATGGCAAGCACCGCACTGCACCGCGCCGTCGGCTTGCGCAAATCTCTCCGGGGCAGTGTCAAGGTGGCAGTCTGAACAGCTTGTATGGTAGGAATCGGCCAGTGAACGAGGCGCGTGACAGCCCAGACAGCTATGGTCGTCGATCTCCAGGTACTCGTCATGGCTGAGTAGTTCCGGAGAATAGCTGTCGTCGTGACAGGTGGCGCAGGTGATCGTGTTCGTTTCGCTCTGCTGGATAGCCGGATGGCACTGCCGGCAGGAGGCGGCCTGGTCGTCCTCGGCCTGCTGCTGATGACACAGGCTGCAGTCTTTGGCGTGCAGATCCTTGAGCTCGCCGTGACTGAATTCATCCGCCGCCCGATCATCGTCATGACAGTCCGTGCAGGTCGTCGTCTGCGCTGCGGAGTAGAGCGGATGATGGCAGGCGGCGCAGGAATCGGCATACTGCCCGTGTGCCCCATGGTCGAAGAGGACGGCTCCGGCCGTGTTCTGCAGATAGACTCGATCGGTTCCGCTGGCAGCACCGTCAAACAGGTAGCCGGCGATGACCGCCACCAGCGCCACGGCGAAAACGACCGTCAGCGAGCGCGCCCAGTTTCGGCGATCCTGAAGATTACCACTCATGACTATCCCTTAAAATGAGCCGTTCGTTATCCTCATCACTCATTTCATACCAGCGGCATGATCGGCGGGTACAGCTGATGAGTTTCAATCGGTTCGAGTTGGAAATTGATACGTGAATAGCGGCCATCTTGCAGCCGTCCTGCCGACAGCGTCGACCAGGTTCGATCAGAGAGGCATGACAATGCGGACACCTGACATCGCTCAATTCTTCTTCGTCGTCGATCTGCAGGGTGCTTTCCTGTTCCAGTACATTAAGGTAGGCGGAAACCTTGCTGGTACCGACCTGCCCTTGCTGGTTAACGACCTCAAAAACGGCCTTGTCGCCCTCGTTGAGTCCGACGCCGCATTGGGGGCACCAGCAGTTCAAAAATGTATCGTGTTTGATATGGGAACGCGCCATCAACGGCGGAGACTCCCATACCTCTTCTTCCCAACTGGTGGGCTGGTCGGATTCTTTTTTCTTCATCAGGGAGCTCCAGGGTAACAAGGGAATCGTGGCGGGATGGTGACTCGTTCGATCAAAGACAGCGTAACGTGGCGGTAACGGCCGATTGCTCGGTGCGGTAATTGTTTGAATCGCCCATATTTCATGTGTTTCAATACGTATCACTTGCGGGGAGGCTTTGGTATGACCAAGGTCTCCGAACAAGGAATTACTACATTGTGGACGAGAAAAAGTCAAATCAATACGGCTGATGAATAGTGTCACATAGTGCCATGACGAGACCTCTGTGACGGTCTGCGCGTCGCTTGCGCAATCGAGAATGATGCCGGGGAAATGATTTTTAGTTAGCGGGGGACAGGTTAAAACCAGTCCCGCCGATTTTCATATAACCCCCATGACGGGACGTCACAACGAAGCATGAAACTTGAGAGTTGCAAAGGAGGGCGAGTCATAGCTATCATACATCCTTTTGAAAAAACCCATTAAATTCAATCAAAAAGGAGGATAGCTATGACTCAGGTACAAGATAACGCAGCAATCAAGATTATTCATCCGATTTGTTGCGGGCTGGATGTCCATAAAGAGAAAATTTCGGCCTGTCTGATGACGATGGACGAGCACGGCCAGGAGGTATCGGAGATCAGGGAGTTTGCCACCTTTACCGATGAACTCATCGCACTCAGAGCCTGGCTGCAGGAAAGCGATTGCCCGATTGTCGCGATGGAGAGTACCGGCGTCTACTGGCGACCGGTGCATAACGTTCTTGAGCATTATCTGGCGGTGATTTTGGTCAATGCCCGTCATATCAAGAACGTTCCGGGGCGAAAGACCGATATCGCTGACAGCAGATGGTTGGCCAGTTTATTGAAGCACGGCTTACTGCGCGGCAGCTTTGTTCCGCCAAAGGATATCCGCCAATGGCGAGAGCTGACCCGCCAGCGTCGTCGGGTTACGGAATCACTGAGTGATTACAAGAATCGAGTACACAAGCTCTTTGAGACGGCTAATATCAAGATTGCCTCGGTGGTCACCGATTTGTTCGGCAAGACAGGCCGACGTTTGATCGAGCAATTATGTGCTGAGTCGGCAGACGGTTTTACCGAAAAAGCGGTAGCTGAGATCGCGTGTGGTCGATTACGGGCGAAAGCACCGGAGCTGTACCGCAGTATCCAGGGATACTTCGAAGAGCATCATCGTTTTCAACTGCACTCGTTGATGCGGATCATCACCATCCTGGAGAGCGAGATCGGTATTATAACGGAACGCGTGCAGCTTCTCATGGAGCGACACGAGGAGGTTCTTGAGCGCGTGGCAGCGGTTCCCGGAGTTGGTCCACACAGCGCTCAGGTAATCATCAGTGAAGTCGGCTATCGACTGGATAGTTTTGCCAATGCTGCCTGTTTTGCCAGTTGGGCAGGATTGTGTCCGGGCAACAATGAGAGTGCCGGTAAGCGAAGAACCGGCAGGACGGCGGTGCAGAAGCATCCGTTCAAAACGATCATGGTGGAAGTTGCCTGGGCGGCGGTAAGGACCAAGGGGAGCTACTTCAAGGATAAGTATCATCGTCTAAAAGCACGCCGAGGCGCCAAGAAGGCGATCGTTGCCATCGCGCATCGGTTAGCCAAGGCACTGTTCCATATTATCAAGCACGGGGAGCGATATCGGGAAATTGGTAATGATTATCTCAATAAAAGGACCCGTACGGGGCTGAGCGCATTGAGGAAACGGGCAAAAGCCTTGGGATTTCAGTTGGTACCGGCAACGACATAGTAACTGTTTTCACAGAGGGATTCCGGCAACAACAACAATTGTCATGAGGTCGTGGGTTGAACTGAAGCGATAGAGCGCGGGATATAACATGACCGGCTGGACACCGGCACAACGAATTGTCAGCTCGCAAGAGACTACGGATATAAAACTGAGAGTACCCCCATCGTCCAGCCACGACAATTGAAGAAATGGAGCTCAAAGCTCAGGAATATATGCCATGAAGCAACAAAGAGCTATTCTACCAGAAGCACTGTGGTAGAGAGCAGTTTCATATAAAACGCCCATGACGGGACGTCACAACGAACAATGAAAATCAGCGCCGTGGTCGGAATGGCCGGTTGGTTTTTGAAAGTGAGCGGGGGACAGGTTAAAACCAGTCCCGCCGATTTTCATATAACCCCCATGACGGGACGTCACAACGAAGCATG
>JAZBPM010000194.1:0-2108 GCA_036351615.1 Desulfofustis sp. | reverse complement strand
GCAAGAGAGAAAGCGGCGACGTATTGCAACTATCCTCAGGGAGGATATTGATATCGCGATGACGCCTGACGGCATGTACGATTATCGCGGGGGAGGCCGCAAGGAGACATTTGGCTTTTCTGAAACCGAAAATATTTCTTCCAATGCCTATGACGAACTCCCTCTCGGAGTGATTCGTCAATTCCCGCATGGTTTAATCCTGGATTGCGGCGCCGGTTCTCGTCCGGAGTATTACGAAAATGTCGTTAATTACGAGATCGTTCCCTACCAGACGACTGACGTTCTCGGTTTTGCCGAAGATCTGCCTTTTGCTGATGAGAGTTTTGACGCCGTTTTCTCGTTTGCCGTACTGGAACATGTCAAATACCCGTTTGTTGCTGCCGGTGAACTCTGCCGAGTCCTCAAGCCGGGCGGAGTTTTGGCTGCGGGAGCAGCCTTTCTGCAGCCAATCCATGGGTATCCGCACCATTATTTCAATATGACGAACCTCGGGCTCAGGGTCCTTTTTGAAGAATCCTTAGATATTACGAGACAATTCGTCAATCCGGGCACGGGGCCGATGGTGGCCTTGTCCTGGTTCTTGCGGGAGTGGATGAAGAACCTGCCTGCTGACGCGCAAAAACAATTCGGGAAATTGAGAGTGGCGGATATCCTGGCCCAGCCTCCGGAAACATTTTCCTCTGAGAAATTCGTTGTTGATCTCAGCGAGGAAACCAATTTTCAACTGGCTTGCGCTACCAGAATGATCGGCCAGAAAAGAATCAACATAGTTACGGTGGATAATCCTGGCAAAACTCCGTGAAGTGAAGGCGATACCATCCCTGCGACTTACTCGACGATAATCGAGCCAAGCCACTTGACCCAGTCGCTGCCTTCCCTGCCGCCGGCCACGAGCCGTAACGGAAAGCCGTGCACGCGGTGAAATTGCCTGCCTTCGAAGCGGTACGCGATAAGCGTGTCGTCGGACTGGAGCAGGTAGTCGACAGGAAACCGGGTACGGTAGATGTTGTCGGCGCTGACAAAGATAACGGTCTTGGCATCGCTGTGCAGGCCGGCCAGATCGAGGATCTTGTGTACTGGCACGCCGGTCCAGGTGCCGACATCGGTGAAAAAGCCCGGGCACTCGAGGAGTAGGCGGCGTTCAACGGCCTCCATGTCCTGGATGTCGGCAAAGCTCAAGGAGAGTTCACGCTCGACCTTGCCGGTGACCGACAGCCGATAGGTGGCCGCATCGATATCGACCGGGGAACCGGTGATGTGGAGACCGTCGAACAGGGTGTTTCGTTCGAATTCCTGCCCGTGCGCTGTTGTCGTGGCCATTGAAAAGAAACTGAGCAGCAGAATGGCGAGCAGGGTTGCTGCCGGCCGGCAGAAATGGTGTCCTGGCATATTCATGTTTCTTTCTCCTTCGGCTTACTACCGCCGCTGACGGTTACCGGCATCGGCGACGGAAGGCGTGTTATCCGGTAAACGGCGTTATGAAGTGGGATCGTTCTGTTCCAGTGCTGCCAGCTGCTCTTCGTCAAAGCCGAAATGGTGGCCGATTTCATGGATGAGCGTGTCGTAGATGACGTCGAAAACACTTATCCCGTCCTCGCTTGCCCAGAATTCGATCGGTCCCTGGTAGAGCATGATTTCATCCGGCAGGGTGCCACTCATGTCGATGCTCCGCTCAGCCAGCGGGAGACCACGATAGAGTCCGAGCAGATCGAATCGGGACTCCAGGGCCATAGCCTTCATGGTCTCGTTATCGGGCCAGTCTTCGATGACGAATAGCACATTGTCGACTTTATCGAGCAACGCTTTCGGCAATGCCTCGAAGACGGATTCGGTCAGTTGTTCAAAGTGCTCCCGGTTCATCATGGTTTCCACTGTCGTCCCCGAAGAAGTCAGACCGTCATTTGCCGGGGATCGTCGACGATCAAACCGTCCACACCCATGGCCAGCAGAGGTTCGGTGTCGATCCGGCCGCCCACCGTATAGGGGTAGACTCTGGCTCCGAGTCCCTGCACCAATTTGACCTGGGAGCGACTGACGACCCGGTGGTCGGGATGCCAGGAAAAGCCATCGAGCCGCCGAAACCAGTAGAGTAGCCGCTCGTCGGCGGG
>JAZBPM010000193.1:0-2609 GCA_036351615.1 Desulfofustis sp. | reverse complement strand
GACGCTGATATTGTTGAGCGCAAATAAAAACGGCAGTTCGGCAAAGTCGATGATGTCCGAGTGATCCGGGGCCTTGGCGCCATGCAGCAGCGGGGCGATATTGTATGTCTTGTCCTGTCGGCGGACGATACTCAGATGGAGCCGCTCGACGGTCAGTGAGCCGCAGACCAGATCGCCGCGGAGCAGCGAGATCGGCGCCAACTCGGCGCTGACCCGGTCTATGCCGAGCAAACGCTGAGCCGGCTGCTCGCCGGCCCCTTCGTGGAGTGCGACGCCGGCGAGGTCGAGGCGGAAGGTGAAGGGGTTGAAACGGACCTGCTCAAGGGTCAGTACCGTCCCGGTCTGCTCATTGAGGTATCCCGGCAGCAGGCTGCGCAGCAGCCAGGGAGCCAGCAGAAAACCGGCACCGCTGTAGAGTGCCAGGCCGATAACGAGCGCCGCAAACCACCACCGCAGACCGTGGCCCCCATCCGACCGCTGTTTTTGCCGCGGGGCAGAGGGTGGCGTTTTGGCCTGCCGAGAAGAGCGCTTTGCTTTGCGGGAGCGTTCCTCGGTGCCGGAGGGCGCCGGTTTTTGCTCGTCGTCGCCGGCGATGGTGATGGAGCCGAAGAGATCCTTGGGTTGCTCAGACATGGAAAACAGATCGGTTGCAATAGGGTGAGCGGTTGATGACGGGTTGCTGCTCGTCTTTTTCAGTACCGTTACATGTATGAAATTATCGGGGAAATGTCCACACTTGATCAGTCTTCCGCGATCAGATTCTACCACTGCCGGCCGCGGCAGCGACCGCGATTCGTCGAAAAAAGACCGATAGCAAAAATATTTGTTTGTAAATACGGTTGTTTGTCGGTAAGCTGTAAGAGTCGGCGGTGGTTCCGGTGCCCGGGTAAACAACGTGGTACCGGTTGATCAAGATTCCGATGGACGGCCCACCTGTATCCCGTCGCCGCCATAACGGCCACCCGGTTAACCCAAAGTATCAGAATACATGTTCGATTTCGTGCAACTTTTCCGCTGGCAGGATGGATTGGACATCCTGGTGGTGGCCTTTGTCTTCTACCAGCTGATCTCGATCATCCGCGGTACCCGGTCGGTGCAGATGGTGATCGGCCTCGGTGTGCTGGTCGCCGGTTATTTTCTCGCCCGGGTCCTGGAGCTGGCAACGCTTCTCTGGCTGCTGCAGACCTTTCTCTCCTCGTTGTTTCTGATCGTCATCATCGTCTTTCAGGACGATATCCGCCGGGCTCTGACCCAGGTCGGCCAGTCGCCGTTCCAGAAAACGACCGGCATGATGGAGAAGGAGCTGGAAGAGATCATCCGCACCGTCTTCTACCTGTCCAAACGGCGTATCGGCGCGCTGATCGTTATCGAGCGGGAAATGGGACTGCGCGATTACGTAGAGTCGGGCTTTCTGATCGACGCCCGGTTGACCAAGGAACTGCTCATCTCTATCTTTATGCCGGTATCGCCGCTGCACGACGGCGGCGTGATCATCAGCAAAGGGCGGATCCATACCGCCGGTTCGATCCTGCCGCTGACCCAGAATCCCTATATCGATAAACGTTACGGCACCCGGCACCGAGCGGCCATCGGCCTGTCCGAGGAGACCGATGCGGTGATCCTGGTGGTGTCCGAGGAGACCCAGAATATTTCGCTGGTGCAGCATGGCGCGATGACCGCGGTCAATGACGAGATCTCGCTGACCAACAGCCTGCGGGCGATCTTTATCGGCAGCAAGGAAGTCCAGAAATCCAGCTGGAAAAATTGGTTCGTACGATCATGAAACCTCTCAGCGCCTCATACTGGCGACGCCTGGTAACCAAGGAGTGGCTGCCGATCCTCATTTCCCTGCTCATGTCGGCGGTGCTCTGGTACAACGTTGGCGGCGAGAAAACGGTGGACACCAGTGTCATGATACCGGTCGAGGTGCTCAACCTGCCGCGCGACCTGGTTATTTCCAACCAGTTCAAACGCCAGCTCGAGGTCACGGTCAACGGCCCGCGCTCGTTGATCCTCGGCATCGACCAGCGGGAGATCAGCCGGCGCATCGATCTGGCCAACGCAACGCCGGGCACGACGGTGATCACCAACGACGTTGAATCTATCACCGTGCCGCGCGGCATCACCGTGCTGCGCGTGCAGCCGTCGACCATCATCCTGTCGCTCGACAAGCTGATCAGCAAGCAATTCCCGATCAATCCGGTGACCATCGGCTCCCCGCTTCCGGGTTACGTGCTCGAGAGCCTGCGCATGGAGCCGAGCGTGATCACGATTACCGGTCCCGAATCGGTACTGGCCAAGCACGAAGTGCTGCGGACCCGCGAGATCGACCTGAGCAATATCAACAAATCGATGCAGGTGCAGGCGCCGCTCGATCTCCCCCCGGCCATCGTCGACCTGATCGGCGAGACGACGATTACCGCCGAGATTGACGTGCGGCTCGACAAGGAGCAACACGAATACTCCCTGCCGCTCGATGCGGATGGGCTTGAGGTGCCGGTCAAGCGGGTCAAGGTGCTCGCCGATGTACCGAAACTGCTGCTCGACCAGGACATCAAGCTGACCGACATGCTCTCCGCCCGGCTGGCCATTGACGATGTTAACGGTAT
>JAZBPM010000192.1:0-8221 GCA_036351615.1 Desulfofustis sp. | reverse complement strand
GATATCGCCGCCATTGCAGAGCACCAGCTGGTTCTTAAAGACGAGCAGATGGCCTTGCTGGCCGAGCGGGCGGGTTTGATGTCTGAGCAACAGGTTCAACGAGAAGCGGGAAGCAGATTGGCACTGTTTGCGCCGGAGCAGGATCAGGTACTCAAGCTTCGCTAAGCCGGCGACACGATGGTCAAGCGGTCCCGTCTGCGAACAAAACAGGTCGGAAGGCGGCGACTGGTCATCATCGTACTGGTCACCTCAGTTTGTATCGGCGCTGCCTGGTATTTCAGCAGGTGGCAACCGGAATTCTGGCACCGTATCACCGGTTATCTGGCGGTGGAACAAGACCGCGACACTCGATCCCGGGAATCTGTCCGAGGGACGATTTATGACCGGAATTACCAGGTATTGGCCGTTTCCTACGAACGCGTTTCGGTGTATGCCACCGTCCGTGAAATCCCCGATCTGGCCGCCGTGATCAAGCCGCTATCAACGGTTCTCGGGATTCCGGCCGAAGATATCGCCGAGCGGCTTGGCGCGGGGAGTCCCAGGATCTGGCTGGCCAGGGATATCAGCCAGGAACAGGAAGAGCTGATCACCGACCTGGCTCTGCGCGGTGTCTATCTGCATCGGGAATTTGTCCGCCATTACCCGGAGAGAGAGTCGGCGGCGCATCTGGTCGGGTTTGTCGAGCGGGATACCGGCCTGGCCGGTATCGAGCAGTTTTACAACCGGCTGGAGCGGAAATATCGACTCGATAAGCGAGAGGTTGAAACGCTGCCGTTGGTCGCAGATGGCCGCCCCGGTGTCGATGGTCGGCATCTGCTGTTGACGCTTGATCTGAAGATCCAGCGGATACTCGACAACCATTTGGCATCGTATGCAAATCTTCCGTCAGGCAGCAAACGGGGAATCGTCGTAATGGAAGCGGCCACCGGCGCCCTGATCGGCTACGCACAGACACCTTCATTCGATCCGAACAGGTTTCATACCTATCGGGAAGAACTGTTTGCCGATATCTTTGACGAGATGGTGGCCGTTCCTGAGCCGTTCAAGGTCTTTCTTCGCGAGATCTCCCTGCTGGCAAGTCAGCCCGAAGGTTCCGGCAGCCTGCTGCCGTGGAGCGTTGTCGCGGAGCGTCGCAAGCTCGGTGTGCAATTGCAATTGTGGGAAAAACTCGGCGTCGGCAACCGCGAAGGCTATGATTTTACCTCTTCTTCACAAACGGTGTCGGAGCGGGTCTCGTTTGATCCGCCGCAGGTGCTGCTGCCGGACTATGAAACGGTTCCGGTGATGCAGACCCCGCTGCAAATGTTGACGTCGATCACCCGCAGCGTCAACGGCGGTGTCGCTATCACCCCCCACGCAGCCGATCGCCTGGTGCTGCGGCGTAACCAGAGTGAGTATCTGCTTGAGAGTTTCGGCGATCCCGGTAGTCGGGAAGTAATCGATACTTCGTTGACCCCGGAGCTGCGTCGTCTATTTCAGGCAATGGGGCAGGCCGGCCCTGTCGATTCGCGCCTGCTGTCTGGAACGAGTACTTCGTATCGGATGAACGGGGGCATGAACTCTTTTCAGCAGCATCACCTCTCTTTGGCGCTGGTCCCGGCCGAGCGCCCGGAGTTGGTGGTGCTGGCCGTCGGTTCGGACCCCGGTTACCTGACCGAGAATAAGGATGCGGCCGATCTCGATCGGAACGTTCTGTCGTTGATTGCGCCGGTAATAGCGCTGCAGCGGGTAATGAAGAATCTCGCCGATATGATGAGCCCGGGAGACCAGGCCGGTATCAATTACCGTTCCGCGGTAGGTGCCGACTCAGTTATCGCTCCCGTCCGGGACCAGGCGTCGGAGGTGACAGAGCAGAGCCAGCTGGAAGTGGTCATGCCGGAGCTGGACGGCATGAGTCTGCGAAAAAGTTTGCGCATCCTGCAAGGAGCGGGCATAACCGTCCGGGTTCAGGGGACGGGGCGCGTGGTCGATCAGCGACCGGAAGCAGGTTCGCCGTTGTCCTCCGGTGCGCAGGTCCTGCTCATGCTCGAGCAGGATCGGGTCGATGCCGACTTTAAGAACGATCCGGCTCCGGGGGTGCAGTGAATGGCCATACTAAACGATAAAAACAGCACACGGGCAGGTAGTGAGCAACAAACGGCTCTGCATCTCTCCGAACTCATCGAAGGCATTGATTACCGCTGCGGTTCACGGCGTGGGCCGGACGGTCTGGTCATCCGTGGAATCAGCGCCGATTCGCGGCGGATTGGACCGGAGAATCTGTTCGTTGCGCTGAGCGGCGGGGCCAACGACGGCCATCGCTTCATTAGCGAAGCTCTCCACGCCGGCGCAGTGGCGGTACTGGTAGATCGTGAAGACCTGTTGGGGCACGACCAATTAATGTCTGACACCTGTATCCTGGTGGTCGATGATGCCCGTCTGACCCTCGGGATTCTGGCCGCGCGGTACTACGGCAATCCGGCGGAATCACTGACGCTGATCGGCATTACCGGAACCAACGGCAAAACGACGGTCTCCTACCTGCTCGAACACGCCCTGAACCAGGCCGCGCTAAAGGTCGGAGTGATCGGTACAGTCGAATATCGTTATCGGGGTGAAGACGGTGGACTGATCCGGTACCCGGCGCCGTTCACCACGCCCGACCCGTTGCAGCTCCATCGTATCCTGCGCGAGATGGTTGACGCCGGGGTCACCCATGTGGTGATGGAAGTATCTTCCCATGCGCTGCAGCAGCAGCGCCTCGGACCCATTCAGTGTGCGCTGGCCGTGTTCACCAACCTCAGTCAGGATCATCTCGATTATCACCGCAGTATGGACGAATACTGGTCGGCTAAGGCGTTGTTGTTCGAGCGTCATCTGCACGCCGGTGCGCATGTCGTCGTCGTCCTGCCGGAGGATCGACAGAGCCCGCAGGCCGGCTGGGCCGACCGGGTACTGGCACGATGCCGGACCCTGCCGGTGCAATTGCTTACCTGTGGCGGTGATACTGCGCAGATTCGTCTGCTCGAGTCGCACTCGACGCTGGCCGGTTCGAAACTGGTATATCGCGGGATGCAGGGCGTGCAGCGCTCGCTTTCCTCGCCGTTGGTCGGGCGCTTCAATATGGACAATCTGCTGGCCGCATTGACGGCGCTGACGGCCATGGGGTTCGACGAAGAAACCGCCGGCCGGCTGCTCAGCCGCGCACCGGGCGCTCCGGGTCGGCTGCAGCGTATCGAGATGGCCGAGCGACCGGGCGGCCAACCAACCGTCTTTGTCGATTATGCCCATACGCCCGATGCGCTTGCCAACGTGCTGGCTACCCTGGCCGGGGTACCGCATCGAACGCTTTACTGCCTGGTCGGTTGCGGCGGCGATCGTGATCGGAGTAAACGTCCGCTGATGGGGGGGATCGCCGCTACCCTGAGTGACGTGACCATCGTCACTGACGACAATCCGCGCAGCGAAGAACCGGCATCGATACGGTCCCTGGTTCTGGCCGGTGCGCGCGATAGCGGCGTGCCGATCCATGACCCCGATTGGCTGACGCGACGCGGTGCAACGGACAAAGGCTGTGTCGAGATCGGTGACCGCCGTGCCGCCATTGAGCGTGCCGTCGCCGTTGCCGGCTTCGGTGACATCGTGCTTATTGCCGGCAAGGGACACGAGCGATACCAGATCACCGCCGCCGGCAAGCGATTTTTTGACGACTGTCTGGTCGCGAGCGAGGCCGGGCTGCTGTGGGATACGGCGACACTGGCGACGGCAGTCGATGGACGTCTCGTCCGTGATGTGGATCGTCCTTCTCGGCGGTTTTCGGCGATCTCGACGGACAGCCGAACCATCGGCGGGCAGGATGTCTTCGTCGCCCTGAGCGGTGAAACGCACGATGGCCACGAGTATCTTGCCCAAGCCGCAGCCAATGGCGCCGGTTGTCTGGTCGTGGCGGATGCCCTGCGGGCATCCGGGTTGCCGGCCGCCTGCATCGAAGTCGCCGATACGCTGACCGCGCTCGGTGATCTGGCCAACTGGCGCCGCAGGGCCGTGCAGCGACTACACAATCCGGTCGTGATCGGGTTGACCGGCAGTTGCGGCAAGACCACGGTCAAAGAGATGACGGCGGCAATCTTTTCCTGTCGCTGGCCTGATCGGGTTGATCGACCGCCAGGTAGAGTTCTGAAAACAAAAGGAAATTTCAATAACCTGGTCGGGCTTCCCTTGTCCCTGCTGCCGTTGACCACACGTCATCGGGCGGCGGTGCTCGAGATGGGCATGAACCGGCCGGGAGAGATTGCCCGGCTGACGGAAATCGCCGACCCGGATATTGCCTGTATAACCAATATCCATGGCGCCCACCTGGAAGGGCTCGGCTCGATCGAAGGCGTGGCCCGGGCCAAGGGAGAATTGTTCGACACGGTCGACCGGCGGGCGGTGCTGATCGTCAACCTCGACGACGAGCGTGTTGTCGCCTGCGCCCGGCGCCATGATCGGGTCACTGTCGGGTTCTCGGTGCAACCCGGCCAACGGCCGGTCGATGCGCTGGTCTGGGCGGCAGACAGCGTGGCCGACGGGGTCGGCTCGCTGACGCTGACGCTGCATGTCGATAAACAGCAGGCGCGGCTGACGATCCGGGCACCGGGACTGCATAACGCGGCCAACGCCTGTGCCGCTGCGGCCATCGCCCATGCTGCCGGGATCGATCTGGCCTGCATCGTCGCGGGGCTGGAGTCTTTTCGCAGCGGTGCCAACCGCATGCAGGCCGTTCAGACGCATGCCGGCATCCAGATCCTCAACGACAGCTACAACGCCAATCCGGCCTCGATGTCATCGGCACTGGAAACGCTGGCCCGGCTCGCATCCGTCAGACGGGCGGCGCTGCTCGGCGATATGTTGGAACTCGGTGCCGATGCCCCCGGCCTGCACCAAGCGGTTGGGCTGCAGGCGGCGCGGCTGGGTATTGATTACCTCGGCCTGGTCGGCGGGTTTGCCGAAGACATGAAGCAGGGCGCGCTGGCCGGCGGCATGCGCGACGAGGACATCGTCGTTTTGCAGAGCAGGGAAAGAGCGGTTGACTGGCTCAGTGAGCTGGTGCATAGTGCACGCTTACAAACGGGAGACTGGGTTCTCGTCAAAGCATCCCGGGGGATTGCCCTGGATACCGTTGTCGAGGCCTTTGTCGATAGCTGCCGACAGGACAATCCTTAGCCACCACATACTCCATGCTCTACCATCTCTTCTATCCATTGCACACCAGTTTCATCGGGTTCAATGTTTTCCGCTATATTACCTTTCGCTCGATTTCCGCCGCAGTGACCGCCTTTGTCATCGTTCTGATTCTCGGCCCCTGGTTCATCAGGACCATGCGCCGGCTACAGATCGGCCAGGTGGTCAGGGACGACGGACCGGCGACGCACCTGGCCAAGCAGGGGGTGCCGACCATGGGCGGTCTGATCATCCTGTTCGCCATCCTCGGCTCCTCGCTGCTCTGGGCTCGGCTCGACAATGTCTATGTCTGGTTGATTCTGGCAGTCACGGCTTTCTTCGGCATGATCGGCGCCCTTGATGACTATCGTAAGGTGAGCCGGAAATCCAGCGCCGGGCTCAGCGCCCGCTGCAAATTGTTTATGCAGTTCGCCGGGGCGGCGGCGATCGGTCTGTTCATCTATCTCTACCCCGGCTTCGACGGTCATCTCAGCGTGCCGTTCCTGAAGAATATCCGTCCCGATCTCGGCTGGTTCTATATTGTTTTTGCCATGATCGTCATTGTCGGTGCGTCAAACGCGGTCAATCTGACCGACGGCCTGGACGGCCTGGCCACCGGCCCGACCGTCGTGTCCGCTGCGGTTTATCTGGTTTTCTCTTATATCGCCGGACATCTCTATATCGCTCAGTATCTTCAGGTGCCCTATGTCGCCGGCAGCGGCGAGCTGTCCGTTTTCTGCGGCGCGATGGTTGGCGGTTGTCTCGGTTTTCTCTGGTTCAACGCGTATCCCGCCCAGGTCTTCATGGGTGATGTCGGCTCGCTGTCGTTGGGCGGAGCGCTTGGTGCCGTGGCGATCATCATCAAGCAGGAAATGCTGCTGGCCATCGTTGGCGGCGTTTTTGTGATGGAAGCGTTGTCGGTGATTCTGCAGGTAGGCTACTTCAAGATGACCAAAGGCAAACGAATTTTCCTGATGGCCCCGTTCCATCACCATTTCGAAAAAAAAGGGTGGCATGAGACAAAGGTGGTCGTCAGGTTTTGGATCGTGTCGATTATTCTCGGCTTTCTGGCCATCGCTACGCTGAAACTGCGCTGATGACCGAAAAAATCACCATAACACCGGACATGACAACTGCGGTGGTCGGTTTCGGCCTAGCCGGCCGGGCGATGGTCCGGTATCTCAGCGGGCGTGGCGCTCGGGTGCTGGTGTCGGACGCGCGGCAGGAGTCAGCACTCGCCGAGTCGGAGCGGGCCGTGCTCTCTTCCTGCGTTGCCGAGCTCGAATGCGGCGGGCACAGCGCCGACTTTCTGAGCCGGGCCGATCTGCTCGTCCTCAGTCCGGGGGTGAATCCGGCGCATCCGGCCATTGCGGCAGTGCAGCGCACGGGTGTCGAGGTGGTCGGCGAACTGGCCATTGCCGCCCCGTTGCTTCGCCGTCCGGTAATCGCCATCACCGGTACCAACGGCAAGACCACGGTAACCGAGTTGATCGGCGCGTTGCTCGCGGCGACCGGACGGTCGGTCTTTGTCGGCGGCAACCTCGGAACGCCGATCGGCTCATTGTTGCTCGACGAGACAGACTATGATGTGGTGGTTTTGGAGGTATCCAGCTTCCAACTCGAGTTGAGCGGCGCCTTCGTCCCGCAGGTCGGGGTTTTGCTCAATCTCACGCCGGACCATCTCGACCGCCACGGCTCGTTGGCTCGTTATGCGGATGCCAAGATGCGGTTGTTGCAAGGTGGTCCGGATCTGACCGAGGCGGTAATCAACGGCGAAGATCCGCTGCTTATGGCCGCTCTGCCGCCTCAATGGGCTGGTGCGGCGATGCGGTTCGGCACTCACCCTGATGCTGCGGCCGTCGTTGATGGCGAGCGGATACGGATCGCCACCGCGGGCGGTGAAACAGTCTATGATCTGTCCGGTGCAGCGCTCAATACCGTTTCCGGCCGTTTGAACAGTGCGGCGGCGCTGCTCGCCGTCAGGCGGTTCAAGATCGCTCCGCTCCTGGTCCAGCAAGTCTTGACCTCGTTTCAGGTCGGCGCACACCGGATGCAGGTGGTGGATACTATCGACGGCATACGGTTTGTCAACGACTCCAAGGCGACCAATACCGGGGCGGTTAGCAGCGGGCTCAGACAGGCGGGCGGCCGGGTCGTGTTAATTGCCGGCGGCAAGGACAAGGGTGATGATTATCGATTGCTGCGCGAAACAATACGTGCGCGGGTGACCAATCTGGTGCTCATCGGCGAGGCTGCACCGCAGCTGGCAGCCGCGCTTGACGACCTGGTGCCGGTTCATTATGCCGCAAGCATGGACGATGCCGTCAGCCGGGCGGCGGAACTGGCAAGCCCCGGGGACACGGTGCTTCTGTTACCGGCGTGTGCCAGTTTCGATATGTTTGACAATTATCAACAGCGTGGCGACTGCTTTGTTGCGGCAGTCCGTCGCCGCCGGCAGGCTGATCAACGCCAGGCGGTGGCCTCATGAGCGCCATGACCGTCGGCAAACACGCCTTTCGTCTGCTGCTGACCGGTGGCGGCACCGGCGGGCACCTGTTTCCCGCCGTGGCCACCGCCGAGAAGCTGGTCAGCAGGCTGCCGGAAAGTGCCGTTTTTTTCGTCGGGACAGGTCGCCGGCTCGATCGCCAACATCTGGAACAGTGCGGCTTTGCCGTGCGCACCATCCACAGTTATGGATTGAAGGGCAAACGGCCCCTGGAGTTGCTCAAGGCGTTGGCGGTGCTGCCCGTTTCCCTGGTCGAGGCGTGCTGGCAGATCCTGCGCTTCCGGCCCGATGTGGTCTGCGGGGTCGGCGGTTATGTGACCGGTCCGGTGGTGGCGGCGGCCTGGCTGCTGCGCCGGCCGACCGTTATTCACGAGCAGAATTCGGTGCCTGGTCTGGCCAACCGGCAACTCGGCCGCTTCGTCGATCGGATCTGCATTTCACTGCCCGACAGTGCTCGGTTTTTCCCGGCCGGCAAGACCCAATTGACCGGTAACCCGGTGCGGGGACCGATTCTTGAAGTGATGCAGCAGCGGG
>JAZBPM010000191.1:0-15965 GCA_036351615.1 Desulfofustis sp. | reverse complement strand
GTTGATTTTATTTAGTGAAATTTAGCCGTTGAGCGTGGCGATAGCAGTGGCTGAGTCTTATCCGAGGGTGATGACCGAGTCGGCCAGCTGCATCGCGGTGACGATATCAAGCATATTGGTAGTCTGGCCCACCTGTTTGTCAGCTGTCAGCTTGAAATGTTCCAGGCAGGTACCGCAGGCGAGGATGAGCAGACCGTTTCTCTCATAAGCCTGCAACTCCTCAAGGACCGGGGAACCGGTCACGGTCAGTTTGACACCGCCATTGATGAAAACCAGCCGCCAGAGTTCGGGGCCCATCTCTCCAAGCGTCTTGAGGTAGCTGATCAGCAGCTTTTCGCCAAGCACGTCATCGCCGCGCCCCATCGCCGTTGCGGCGATCACCACCATAATTTTCCGGGTGGTGGCGGCCGGTGCCGGCCGGGATACCGTTTCCGGGGCAGGGGTGCCTGCAGTACCACCGGTGGCGGTAATAACCCAGTCGTCTCCGTCGGCAGTCGAATTGACAGTATAGCCACGGGATTGCAGGAAGCGCGTTACGTTTTCCCGGGCCGCCTCGTTATCGACCTGCACACTCAGCGACTGGGGCACCGTTTCCGCTTCCAGGGCATCCTTGACGAGCAGCACCGGAGACGGGCAGGTCAGCCCCCGGGCATCGAGATTCTTTTGTGTGGCCATGTTCTATTTTCTCAGGCAATAATGAGTGCTTCCCGGCCGGCATCGATCACTTCACCGATAGCCGTCGCGCGAACGATGCCGGCTGCTCGCAATTGGTCGAGGACTCGCTCAACCGCCTCGGCAGGGCAGCCGAAGAGCAGGCCGCCGGACGTCTGTGGGTCAAAAAAGACATCAAGCAGGATCGGATCGACGCCCGGCTGCAGGTCGATCAGATGACCGCGGAAGGTCTTGTTGCGATAGGCGCCTGCAGGCACGAAGCCGATGCGAGCGAATTCAAGGGCCTCGGCGAGCAGCGGCACCTGGGCGCTGTCGATGCGCACGGCCGCTCCGGTGGTGTCGATCATCTCGGCCAGATGACCGAGCAGGCCGAAACCGGTGATATCGGTACATGCGGAAACGTTGCAGCCGGCCATGATCCGGGCCGCCGTGTCGTTCAGGGCGGCCATCTGTTCGGTAACCTCAGCCACCGTCTGTTCCGAGGCAAGACCGCCTTTTATCGCGGTATTGATGATGCCGGTGCCGAGCGGTTTGGTCAGGATCAGCCGATCACCGGGACGCAGACCACGGTTGGCCAGAATCCGCTCGGGATGGATAAAGCCGGTAACCGAGAGGCCGTATTTAAACTCGTCGTCTTCGATGCTGTGGCCGCCGATCAGAGCAACACCTGCCCGCTTCAGCGTCTCCATACCGCCGGCCAGGGTCTGGCGCAATACCTCCATCGGTAGTTTCTGCGCAGGAAAGGCAACGATGTTCATCGCTGTTTTCGGCTGGCCGCCCATGGCGTAGACGTCAGATAGGGCGTTGGCCGCCGCTATCCGGCCGAAGTCGTATGGATCATCGACAATCGGGGTGAAAAAATCCACGGTCTGGATCAAGGCCAGCTCATCGGAAACTTTATACACCCCGGCATCATCAGCAGTCCCGATGCCGATCAACACCCGCTCGTCGGTCGGTATCTCCAGTCCGCACAACGCCTGGTCCAGGTCCCCTGGCGCCAGCTTAGATGCTCAACCGGCACCTTTGACGGTCCTGGTCAGTTTGGTTTGTTCTTCGCTCATCGTTCCAATCGCAGTTCGGGTTCTTTCTCATGCAAACTACTAGCACATGTCGCTACTGTGCGCCAATAGATGTTGCCAATGGATGGTCTTCGACGGATCGGGATCATCAATAGCAAACGACAAGAGATAGTGGCCGACACTCTTGGTAACACGGATTTTAGGAAAATATGATTTGCCTTGACCGACACCACCCTCTATGTTATGAGCGAATACGCATAATAAATTCTCAAACATCTTCATACCGCGGAAAAAATATGCATTATTACCTGAATTCATTAATTATTTATCTGTCTCTTATCCTATTGGCAGCGCCTGCATCGGCACGAACCGTCGTCGATGCACTGGACCGCAAGGTGAGTGTTCCGGACCGGATTGAGCGGGTCATCTGCTCGGGATCAGGCTGTCTGCGCCTACTCACCTTTCTGCAGGCCGACGAACTGGTGGTAGCCGTCGACGACATCGAGTCCAGGCGAAACACCTTCGATGCCCGCCCGTATGCGCTCGCCACCCCTCGTTACCAAACGTTGCCGATCTTCGGGCAGTTTCGCGGTCATGACAACCCGGAATTGATTCTGTCACTGTCTCCGGCGCCCCAGGTCATTTTCAAGACTTACTCGACCATGGGCCACGACCCGGTCGAACTGCAGCAGAAAACCGGCATCCCGGTTGTCGTGTTGAATTACGGCAACCTGAGTTCGCTGCGCAACCAATTCTATCAAACACTGCAGCTGATGGGCATCGTACTCGGCAGAGAGCAGCGAGCCGAGGAGCTGATCGATTTTTTTGATGCCACCATCACCGATCTGCAGCAGCGAACAGCCACCGTCCCCGCAGACCAGCGTCCGTCAGTGCTGCTCGGCGGCGTTGCCTTCAAGGGGCCGCACGGATTCAATTCAACAGAGCCGACCTATCCCCCCTTCCAATTCGTCAATGCCCGCAACCTGGCCTATGACGAAGCAATGACAGCGAGGGAGTTGAGCAATACCACCATCGCCAAGGAACAGATCGTGGCCTGGGATCCCGATATCCTCTTTCTCGACCTGTCCACCCTGCAAATGGGTGATCAGGCCGGCGGTCTCTACGAGTTGCGCAATGATCCCGCCTACCGGACCCTGACCGCCGTCAGGGACGGCCGGGTCTACGGTGTTCTGCCGTATAACTGGTACACCAGCAATCACGGATCGATCCTGGCCAATGCCTATTATATCGGCAGTGTGCTCTATCCCGAACGGTTTGCCGATATCAACCCGCGCCGCACAGCGAACTACATCTACAGCTTTCTGGTCGGTCGTCCGGTATTCGACGAGATGAACCACCTGTTCGGCAACCTGGCATTTACCCAAATCTCCGTGCGCTGAACCGGCCATGCATCTTGATCACGGCACCGTTCCGGACGCCTATCAGGCCTATATCGGCAGGAAGATCGGCCTGATCCTGCTCCTTGCCGTCGTATTAGCGGCGGCCTTGCTCCTTGCCGTCTCACTGGGGGCGGCTCGGCTGCCCATCGCCGATGTGGCCCGCGCCCTGGTTGGGGCGGAAACATCGCGCCAGGTCGAGGCGATCGTCTGGAATATCAGGCTGCCGCAGGCCTTGGCGGCAATGGCCAGCGGCGCCGGGCTGGCCGTCGCCGGAGCGGTGATGCAATCGATTCTGCGCAACCCGCTCGGGTCCCCGTTCACCCTCGGCATCTCCCATGCCGCCGCTTTCGGCGCCGCCCTGTCGGTCATGCTGCTCGGCAGCGGTACGATGAGCTCGACCAGCGTCGGCGCCGTCTCGATCACCAATCCATATCTGACAACCGGCTCCGCCTTTGTCTTCAGTCTGCTGGCAGCGGCGCTGATCATCGCCATCGCCCGGCTGCGCGGCGCCACCCCGGAGATCATGGTCCTGACCGGCGTCGCCCTCGGCGCCCTGTTTACCGCCGGCACCATGTTCCTGCAATTCTTTGCCGACGATGTCCAACTGGCCGCCATGGTTTTCTGGACCTTTGGCGATACCGCCCGGGGCAGCTGGCCGGAACTCCTGTTCATCGCCGTGGTCCTGGCCGGCTGCAGTGTCTACTTTTTGCTTAACTGCTGGAACTACAACGCCATTGACACCGGCGACGAGACCGCCAAGGGGCTTGGCGTACGTGTCGACCGGTTGCGTCTGCTCGGGATGCTGCTCGCTTCGCTGCTCACCGCGGTTATCATCGCGTTTCTCGGGATCATCGGCTTTATCGGCCTGATCGTTCCTCACCTGGTCCGGCGGTTCATCGGCTCCGATCACCGGTTTCTGCTGCCCGCTTCCCTGCTCGTCGGTGCGCTGCTGCTGCTCCTCTCCGATACCATGGCCAGGCTGATCCTGATGCCCCATGTACTGCCGGTATCGGTGCTCACCGCTTTTCTTGGCGCACCGGCCTTTTTCTGGTTAATTATCCGCAGGAGTAATCATCGATGAGCCTTGCCATCAACAACCTGGCCTTTGCCTACAACGGTTCCCCGATTCTTCGGCAGATCGATCTGGCGGTGGCGCCGGGTGAACTGCTCGCCATCCTCGGGCCCAACGGGGTCGGCAAAACCACCTTGCTCAAATGCCTCAACACCATCCACCGCCCGTCCGCCGGCACGGTTCTCGTCGAAAACCGAAATGTGCTGACCATGAAAACCGAAGAAATCGGGCGCCATATCGGCTATGTCGCCCAGCGCACCGAAACGGCCCGTCTCACCGTCTTCGACGCCGTGCTGATGGGCCGCAAACCGCACCTGGGGTGGCGGGTGACCAGGCGGGACTTGAAGATCGTCGACGGGGCATTGTCGCTGTTGGATATGGATCGCCTGGCACTGCGCTTCATCGACGAACTGAGCGGCGGCGAGCTGCAGAAGGTAGCCATCGCCCGGGCTCTCGTCCAGGAACCCCGGCTGCTCCTGCTCGACGAGCCGACCGCTTCGCTCGATCTGAAAAACCAGGTGACCATCCTCTCGATCATCCGGCGAATCGTCACCGAACACCGGATCGCTGCGGTGATGACCATGCACGATCTGAACAGTGCTCTGCGCTACGGCGATCGCTTCTGTTTTCTGAAAGACGGCAGGATCCACAGCGTCGGCAGCAGCGCCGAGCTGACCGAGAAAATCATCGAAGATGTCTATGGCGTCCCGGTAACCATTCACCGTCTCGAGCAGCAAACGATTATTCTGCCGCACCACACCAATCACTGAACAACCTCCAGGAGGTCTCCATGAACTGCAACTATCCCGCTTCGACCATCGACCAGGTCGTTAGCTTTCACGGTCATCGCTGTCCCGGCCTGGCCATCGGCATCCGTGCCGCTGAGTTGGCCGCCCGGGAGTTTCCGAACATCCCGGGTGCCTCTCTGGTCTGCATCACGGAAACCGACATGTGCGGTGTCGATGCCATCCAGTTTCTGACCGGCTGTACGTTCGGCAAAGGCAACCTGATCCATCGCGATTACGGCAAGATGGCTTTTTCTTTTTTTGATCGAACGAACGATCGCGGTATCCGTCTGGTCCTGAAAGACTACCAGACGAATGGCGAGCGGCAGGAAATGACCCGGCTGATGGCCGACAGCCTGACCGGAGAACTGTCAAGCGCCGACCAGTTGCTGCTCAACGAGATGCGAAAACGCAGCGAGGAACAGATTATGAACCTGCCACTGTCCGAGCTGTTTACCGTCGAGCATCTCGAGCAGGGCCCGCCCCGGCCGGCGCGGATTCTGCAGAGTCTGACCTGCGACGCCTGTTCGGAAACGACGATGGAATCGCGCACCCGCCGCCTCGGGGGACGGACGCTGTGCATTCCGTGTTTTCGGAAGATCGAACAGAAACAATAAAAAACGGCACGCACCTGTCGTCGTAGCGTGCCTGCCCCTCTCACCCGTTACTCCCGCTACCTCCTATGACAGGAAGTCGCAACGAACAATGAAAACTAAAGCCATGCTCGGAGAGGCTGGCAAAAAAAACACCCAGGGCCTGACAACTTTATCTTGACGGAATCCCTGTATTGTTTCACCATGCCCAGATAACCTGTTGACTTAGCATAATAATGCCAATCGGCCCCGGCCACGCCGGGATCGCGGGAGCAGGGATGAACAAACCCGGCAGAAAATTTCGTGATGCGATCTTTATCGTCACCGAGGAACGGTCATGTCCCGTCTATAACGTCGGCGAAGAGATCAAGGTCGAGCAATTCTGCCTGTCACCACCCTCTTTCAAACCGGGATGCCTCTATCTGGCGCAGGAAATCGCCCGCATCATCTCCTCGCGGGATGCCTTCGGTGGATTTCAGACGATGGGCGGCCAAAAATCCCGTTTTACCTGCGGGGGATGCGACGGTCTAATCAGCTTCGAGTTTAAAAAAGAACGCGATTTCGCTACCCTTCAAATGAAGCTGCTCAACGAAACGGAAGAGCGACGGCGGCGGCGACATCTCGATCAATTCTTCGGCATTCTGCGCAATCTCGACATCTTCGAACCGCTCGACGACGACGCACTGAGCGACCTGACCCTGCTCCTTGAACTCCGAACGATCCCGCTCGGTAAGGTGATCATCCGCAAGGGCGATCCCGGCAGTTCTCTTTATATCGTGCTGCAGGGCCAGGTGGCGGTTATCGCCGACGACGGCAAACGTATCGCCGAGATGGGCGAGGGCAAGATTTTCGGCGAAATGAGCCTGCTGTCGGGTGAACCGGCCAGCAACTCGGTACACACCCTGGCCGTCACCCAGGTGGCGATGCTCAGTGCCAAAAATTTCAAGCATGTGCTGAAAAAATACCCGATCCTGCAGCTGTTTCTCTTCAAACTACTGGTGGACCGGGCCCAGTCGAAGAGCCTGCGATCGGGCCACATCACCTCCGGCATGACCGGAGAGTTGGCGGAGATATCGGCCGTCGACCTGTTTCAGCTGATCAACTCCTCCCGAAAGACCGGAACGGTGTTTCTCGTGCTCGACCAGGGGAAAGCAGCCGTCTATTTTCAAGAGGGTGAAGTCGTCCACGCCCGCTTTCGCGACGCTCGCGACAAACAGGCCGTTTATGACCTTCTCGACGCGACCAGCGGTCACTTCAGCTACACGAAAGGGATTCCGAAAGAGTTGACATCACGCCCCCCGATTGGCAGTTTCATGGGCATGATCATGGAAGGAATGCAAAAGATTGACGAACAAAGCGGGTAACCGGGACCGGCAGACCGGGTCGCGCCGCAATCGTTCCTGCCGGTAGCCTCCGAACAGCCGGCACAGATCGGCAGTCCAGAAGTCAGTACGTAACGCCACGCCCGAAGGGAATCTGCAATTTGCGCATCCGCTTGCGCAGCGTCGATGGATTGACCCCGAGCAGGACTGCGGCACCATCCGGCCCGGCGATTTTCCCCCCGGTCGCCTGCAGCGCCCGCCTGATGTGATCGGCAACCAGACGATCGAGGTGGACCAATTCAGCCGATCCGCCCTGCCTGGCCTCTTGCTCCACTCCTATGGGCAGCCGCAGCACCCCTTCCGTCGTCAGTAATAAAGCTCGCTCAACAACGGCGCGCAGTTCCCCGACGTTGCCGGGCCAATGATAGTCGAGACAGCGCTGCAGCGAAGCCTGGTCGATGACCGGCGGCTGCCGGTTGCTGCCGAGGCAGGCCCGTTCCAGGAAATAGTGGAGCAGCCGCGGGATGTCCTCCCGTCGCTCGCGCAACGGCGGCACCTCGATGGTCACGATTGACGATGTACCGAGCAGTACCGGCAAACCCTCCGATCGGTCGCCACACCGATCGTCAAGAAGCAAACAGCGCACCCCGGCCCGGGCCCGGGAATCCGCGACTCCTTCGACGATCCCGCGCAGCCGCTGCCGGAGCGGGACGGCCAGTGACTCGACACCGCGCAGCGCCACCGTTCCTCCGCTTGCCCGGGGAAACAGGCCGACGTGCCGATCCGGCCCGCCGCCACCGGCAGTTTCAGGGCCGCCGAAAAGCGTCCCCTCACGCTGCCCCTCCGGCACCAATCTGAGCTGGCACTCCAGATAGGGTCGTCGCTGACGCGCCGACAAAAAATGACTGGATCTGGCCAGCAATCCCTTGCCGACACCTGGCTCACCACGGATCAGTAACGGATAATCGGTCCCGGCCACCCGGCGGATCTCGTTCATAACCGGGCGCAACCCCAGGTCTGCGCCGATCACTTCGACACCATCGCCTTCAAGGCGGGAGCGACCCAGGTAATCGATATCTGCCTCAAGAGACCGACACCGATCACGCAGGCGATCATGTTTTAGACAATGGCCCAGACTGATCGCCAACGGCAGCCGCAACGATTTGCAGACCCGACCATGCTCGGCGGTAAACTCTTTTCCCGATTCGGACACGACAAACAGCAGTGAGAACATCGATTCATCAATAATGAGCCGGATGATGATCAGCGATGCATCTCCTGCAATCAGGCCGTGTTGCACGAGCGGTTTGGCCGCCGCCGACAGTGACGCCCAACGTGCCAGCTGAATCGGCGCACCGATGGTCTGCACTGCTCTGACGATGTCCGGCGTATCACCCAGTTCGCGCTCATCTCGTCGGCCGCCATCCTGATCGGCCAACCCGCCCAGACGAACGACCGCACTGTCGGGATCAACGCAATAGAGCGCCGTCAGGGCAACCGGGCACATTGTACGGAGCAGTTCGCGGGTGCGCTGCAGCAATCCCTGGACCGTCACGGCGCCAGCCAGGGTGGCCAGAGCCTTGCTGGAAAATGAATCTAAACCTTTATCCATATCACCCTCACCAGATCGGTGCTTGTGTACAGGTGCGGAAAGAATTTTAAAACTGCGAACAAACCTAGCATACGGAACACTGACCCGGCAATCAATTATGATGAAATTTCAGCATGCTCCAGCTCTCTCCGGTGCTCCGGTCGCTGGCCGGAGCACCGAATTCCCCAGTCGGACCGGCACCTGCCGGTCACGCTCCGGTGCAACCACCACTGGTCATGCTGCCGGCACAGTGTTGTTTGCCGTCAGGCCGAAGTAATGTATATTCATATTCATTGCCCATATCTCTGGCAGACACGGTATCTGCCAAGCCATTTTTTAGATCGGATCAACTATGGAAACACGTCATCTTCGGGTATTTGTCGCGGTTTACACGACAAGGAGCTTCACCAAGGCGGCAGAGCAGCTGTTTACCAGCCAACCCACCGTTAGCGAACACATGCATAACCTCGAGGATCGCCTTGGTTGCCGGCTGTTCGATCGGCTCGGTCGTTCCATCTCGCCAACCCCCGAGGCGCATATCCTCTTCCCGAAAGCGATGGCCATCCTCGACGAACTCGACAAGCTCAAGGAAACTCTGGCCGTGGCGACCAACAAAGTGGCCGGCGATCTGGTCATCGGCGCCAGTACGATCCCCGGCGCCTATCTGCTGCCCGAGCAGGCCGCCGCTTTCAAACACGTGTATCCGGACGTATCGTTTGAAATCGCCATCAACGACTCGGCTCAGATCGTCACCGCAGTCTCCGAGCACCGACTCTATCTTGGCGTCGTCGGCGCCAAAATCGCCGGTGGCCGTCTCGATTATACGGAATTCGGCGGAGACGAGTTAGTCCTCGCAGCGCGAAAAGAACAGCGGCTACCCGCCGAGATTGACGCCCGGAGTTTAACCGGCTACGACTTCCTGCTCCGCGAAGAGGGTTCGGGAACCGGCAGAAACGTCGAACACTTTCTCAGCCAGGCGGGACTCCCCCCGGCACAACTCAAGGTCAGGGCACGGCTCGGCTCGAGCACCGCCATCAAAGAGGCCGTCAAGGCCGGTCTCGGGCTGGCAATCATCTCTCGAACGGCCATTCGTGACGAATTACAGACCGGTGTCTTGACGGAGACACGGATCACCGGACTTGCGATGCGCCGTTCATTTTATATCGTTACCACGCCGAAACGAAGCATGCCCAATCACTACCAGGTTTTTCTCAACTACCTGAAACAAGCAGCCACGGCTTGATCCGTATTGCCTTTTCCGGATCTTTGCGGTAAGAACCAAAACATCGTTCAGGAACCGGTTCTTCCCGTCCGGGAAAACCGCTGAACTCCTCTTTCTTCTCCATATACAACCATGCTCCAGGAATTGGCGACCCGGGTTCTCGACCTGTATGCCCAGGCGGACGAGGCGACACTTCGGTTTAAAACGGCATCGGGTCTGGACTGCCCGTCAGGCTGCTCTACCTGCTGCCTGTCGGAGAAGGTGGAGGCGACGGTTTTGGAGATGCTGCCGCTGGCCTTCCACCTGTTTCGCACCAGACAGGCGGAACTGGTACTCAAACGAATAGAGCGACAGGTCGATTCCAACCGCTGTATCCTCTTCAGGCCGGATCGGGGGGGGCCGAACAGCGGCGCCTGCAGCGAATATTCCCACCGAGCCCTGGTCTGCCGCTTATTTGGCTTTGCCGGCGGCAACGATCGCAGAGGTCAGCCGCGGCTGGCGTTCTGCCGGATCATGCGACAACAACCGTTGACGGCAAACGCCGGCACCAATGGTGCCGGGACCGGGAACCTGCCGCTTTTCCATGACTTCGGCATGGCCATCACCGCGATGCACCCGGATCTCGGCACCGCCCGCCGACCGATCAATTTCGCCATCAGCGAAGCCTTGCTGAAGGTCGGCCTGGTCATCGAACTCGCCCCGGCTCACATCGAACCGGCCTCGACCGACCTGCCCCCGCAAAAGCCGCTGGGTACACCATCCCGGCCGCGACGGGCGGCGTGAACGCCACGGGCCATTTCGTCCAATCTCGTCGTTGCGCAATCAAATTTTATCCTCGGAATATCATAGAGCCTGCGGTAAAATTTTCTTGCGCGCCTCGATCTTGAACGAAATTTCGATTCTTTCATGCTCCCTTTTTTTTATATGAAAATCAGCTCCCCGGGTCGGCCGGTTCTGCCGGAGGCTGCATCGTGAAGGCCCGGCCAGCCGATCAGGCCGCAGCGCAGCAGCCGGAGGCGGGACCGGCCGACCCTTCCGACCAGGAGTCAATTTTCAGTGATTGTTGTAACTCCCAGTTACGGGGATTGGTTAGGTCGGCGGAGGCTGGTGACAAAAGTGCTGGCGACGGGTATGCTAAGGTCTGTGGGATCGCCTGTCGATCCCGGATAACCGTCATCTCTCTGCGAGGTCAGCCATGGACCAATACAGCGAAGCCCATCTCTACATCTCCGCCATCAGGATCACGCAACACCGGAAACACGGTGCCCCGTCCATCGAGGACGTCAGTCAATTGCTCGACGTCTCCGTCGAGTCGGCACTGGCCGTTTGCCGGCGGCTGCAGCGCCAGCAGATCGTCGAATTTATCGACGACCCCTTTACCGTCAAGGTCGTCGTCGGCGACCACCTGGCCATCGAGGCCCTGCCCCGCGAAGCGAAAAAGGAAGACGGTTTGACCCGGGAGCTGGAGCAGTTCATGGCCAAGAAAAAAGAGATGAACAAGAAGGTAGAATCGATTCAGGCCGACATGGAAAAAAAGCGCCAGAACCTGTTCAACGACATGGAGGAACAGCTCAAAAAAAAGATGGCCGAGATGAAAAAAGGCTGACCCCGGCCGTCGGCCGGCGCACTAGGCCTGGGCCACCCGGAACACCTCTTCGATGGTGGTGACGCCGGCCAGCACTTTTGCCGCACCGTCCTGGAGCAACGTCGTCATTCCCCCGGCCTGGGCCTGGCGGCGCAACGCGGAGGCGTCCGAGGTCTTCAGAATTGACCGTTTCAACTCGTCGTTCATGATCATGAATTCGTGGATACCGGTTCGACCGCGATAGCCGGTATTACGGCACTCCTCGCACCCCCGTCCCCGGTAGACCGGGGTATCCTTCAACATCTCCCTGGTCAGGCCGATACCGGCGATCTCCTGCGCATCCGGCTCATAGGATTCACGGCAGGGGGGGCAGATGATGCGGACCAGCCGCTGGGCCAGAATAGCGTTGATCGATGAAGCGATCAAAAAAGACTCGACCCCCATATCACGTAGCCGGGTAACCGTGCTCGGGGCATCGTTGGTATGCAGGGTGGAGAAGACCAGATGGCCGGTCAGGGCGGATTGAATGGCAATTTCCGCCGTCTCCAGGTCACGGATTTCACCGATCAGAATGACATCCGGGTCCTGGCGGACGATCGAGCGCAGTCCTGAGGCGAAGGTCAGATCGATCTTCGGGTTGACCTGCACCTGGCCGATTCCCGGAATCCGATATTCGATCGGGTCCTCCACCGTAATGATATTGATGTCGACCCGGTTGATTGCCGATAGCGCCGCATACAGCGTGGTGGTCTTGCCCGAACCGGTCGGCCCGGTGACCAGCACGATGCCGTTGGGCGCCTTGATGATCCGGGAGAACAGGGTCAGCCGCTCCGGTGACATGCCGAGATCGGTGAGCGACATGCGCACCGTCGACTTGTCCAGCAGACGGAGCACCACCCGCTCGCCAAATGCGGTCGGCAAGGTCGAGACGCGGATGTCGATGTCCTTGTTGCCGACCTTGATCTCGATACGCCCGTCCTGAGGCAACCGTTTTTCGGCGATATTCATCCGGGCCATCAATTTGATCCGCGATGTCAGCGCGGACTGCACGTGTTTCGGCGGCGTGAACATGTCGTAGAGCAGGCCGTCGAGCCGCTGCCTGATCTTCAGACTGTTCTGGTACGGCTCGATGTGAATGTCGGAAACATTGTGCCGAACGGCCTGGGAAAGCATCAGGTTGACCAGCCTGATGACCGGAGAATGCGAGGTATCGTCGAGCAGATCGCCGACCTCCTCTATTTTCGAAAAGAGGACATCCGGATCTTCTTCGTCGATATCCTGAAGTACTTCTTCAGCGGTATCCAGCGTCAGGTCATAGGCGGAGTTAATTGTGCGGATGATCTCGCTGTGCGGACTCAATGCCGCCGGACAGGACGGCAGGTCGAGCTGCAGGCGCACCTCGTCGAGCGCCTGGAAATCGAACGGATCGTGCACGGCGATATACACCTCGTCTTCGGTAATCACCGGTACGAGCAGATTCTTTTTCAAAAAACCGATCGACAACTTCTTCGTAAACCCGGTATCGATCGTGGTCGGCAGCAGCGGGATCACCGTCATCCGGAACTGCTCGGCCAGGACCTGGAGCAGATCCATTTCCCGCACTACCTTCTGCCGAACGAGTATTTCGCCGAGTTTGCCGCCGCCCTTTTTCTGGACGGCATAGGCCTGCTGCAGCGCCTCTTCCGGCACTCCCGCCCGCTCGACGAGCAACCTGCCCATGGTATCATTCATCACCACTCTGTCACTCCGTCAGATGAGCTCTTCTCCGGATTCCGATCATCCCGTCGCTCTCACCACTCACGGCCGGCGAACCGGTCCGAATTGAAACACCGGCTCCAGCACACTGCCCGCAACGTGAAACGGAATCGGACCGGGGCCGTACGTCCGGTTGAGCAGGGCAACAGCCCGGGCCGCTTGAGGGTTGGCGGCGAGGTAGCCGGATGACGGCTGCAACTGGCCGGCCACGGCAACCTCGCTGTCACGCCAGTTGGTTGCCAAACGCACGAGCCCGGTAAACATCGCCTCATAGTTCTGGCCGGCAGCCTCCCCCTGGGACAGGGCGATCGTTGCATCGGTGATATCGATCTCGGCCGAAGCCGAGTCGAATTGCATCTCCGTTTCCCTGAGAATCTGACGTTTCAGAGAAAGCCGCAGATCCTCTATACGGATCACCCCATGCAGGGTTCCGGCAACCGGATCGGCCAGCGGTGCCTGATAGTTGCCGGAAAAACCGGCAACGCCGCTCAGTTGTCGATCAAGGCGCCGACTCACCGGCGCCGCAGCCAGATCAAATCCCTGCACCGAGACGGCCTGCAGAACCAGCGTCTCCCGGGAACGATCGAGCACCACCTCGCCGGTCACCGCTGCACCCAGCACTTCGAGTCGAGTGTGGAACCGGCTCAGGGGATGGCGCATAACAAAACGAATTTCCGCTGTATCGATGACCAGCGGTTCCCCCAACGGTGCCGCTTCAATTCTGATGGTGTCGAGGACAAGCCCCAGCGGATGATGATAGCCGGCATCGGCAATAGTGCATTCCACTCCGGGCACCACCGTTTCCAACCTGGCGGCAGCAGCCGCAAGTAGATCTTCCTTGGGAAAGCGAACGACCAGCAGTACCAGAGTCAACGCGATGGCGTAGCAGAAAAACAGCGCGACGAAGAAAAATTTTTTTACCATCAGGGCGTACCGACCACAATTCAACTCTGCTATACGGCATACCGGCTCCGTTATCGGCGCGCCGGTCTCGTGCCGCTTTCGTCATGCTCTGCATGATAGCCGACAACCACAGCAGGATACAAAGAAAAATGGCAATGGCCGCCGATTTGTCCTATAATGGCGCAATGTCCGGCAGCAGGGCAAACCACCCGGATCACCGTCCTACACGCTCTCTATGTACAAACACTATTTCGGCCTCAACGAAAATCCTTTTTCCATCGCTCCGGATCCACGATATCTGTACATGAGCGAGCGGCACCAGGAGGCCCTGGCTCATCTTTGCTTCGGAGCGGCCTCGGACGGGTGCATCATCTTGCTGACCGGCGAGGTCGGCACCGGCAAGACCACGATCTGCCGACGGTTTCTCGACGAACTAGACGAAAACACCGACGTTGCCATTATCATCAACCCGAAACTGACCGCCGACGAATTGCTTGGGGCCATCTGCGACGAATTCGAAATCGACCGGACCGGTGCCGCCCGGACGACCAGGCAACGGATCAACCTGCTCAACGACTACCTGCTGCAGGCCCATGCCCGCAACCGGCAAGCCTTACTGGTCATCGATGAAGCGCAACATCTCGATCGCGATGTTCTCGAGATGCTGCGCCTGCTCACCAACCTGGAAACCGACCGGCACAAACTGCTGAAGATCATTCTACTCGGTCAATCGGAGTTGGCCTCGATGCTCGCCCGACCGGACCTCAGCCAGATCAATCAACGCATCACCAGCAGATACCACCTGGGCGGCCTGCAACGAAGCGATCTCAGCGGCTATATCAGGCACCGCGTTACCGTTGCCGGCGGTGGTCGTTCGCCCCTGTTCAACAAACGGGCCTGCAGGGCCATCTACGAACTCACCGGCGGTATTCCCCGCCTGATCAACAATCTCTGTGATCGCTCGCTGCTCGGAGCTTACAGCGAAGGGAAAGAGCAGGTCGATCATCGCATCGTCAAGCGTGCCGCCCGTGAACTGTTCGGCGACCGGCAGCCACCGCACCAGAGGCCGGCCCGCCGCCTGCTGCTTCCACTCGCCGGCTTGCTGGCCGCAGCGCTGGCGGTCGGCATGTGGCTCGGCAGCTTTACCTCTGACCACTCCCCACCGGCCACGGCCAAATCGACAAGGGTCGAGGGCGAGACAGCCGACACCATCCCGGAAAACGAAGCTTCGGCATCTGCTGACGATGCGGCCGATCCACTGTTACACAGTGCCGGCAAAAAGGGGGAAAATCAAATCAATATCGGGCCGATAACCGTTCGCGAAACTTCGTCGAACCGGCGTGATACGGGCGCTCATGTCGTACATCCTTGATGCACTGAAGAAATCCGCCGATGAACGGCGCCGCGTGCAACAGTCAGACCCGCTTCTGGGCCAGCCGCTTGTTTATCCCGCCGCCGGCCGGCGAGTAACATGGGGCCTGCTGCCGGTGCTGGCGGCCCTGCTGCTCTGTCTGTCACTGGCCACCGGTGCCGCCTGGTATTGGCTGGCTGCGCGACCGTCGCCCGATGGCACGTCCCCGGACGACACCGTAATACGCAGCCGAACGGAAAACGGTCAGGCCGACTCCGTCGGCAGACAGGCGACCGCTCTGCCGGCCGCGGCGACAGCAGAGACTACAAGAACTCAGGAAGTGTCCGCAGAACCGCCCGGGCGGCCGGCACCGCCAGAAGCACCCACGTACGTTCCGTTGCTTGTCGATCTCTCGCCGGCCATGCAGGCGGCAATCCCGGAAATCCGGTTCAGCGGGCACGTTTTCTCCCCTGTACCCTCCCTGCGCATGATCATGGCCAACCAGACAATCGTCCGGGAACAGGATCTGCTTGCACCCGATGTCAGGCTCGAGGAAATCACCGAGACCGGCGTGCTCCTCAGCTACCGGGGTACCCGGTTTCGCATTGAACTGCTGCCGCCGCTCTGACCGGTTTTTTTGATTTTCATATAACCCCCCATGACTGATGGTCACAACGAACGATTAAAATCAGCGC
>JAZBPM010000190.1:0-2678 GCA_036351615.1 Desulfofustis sp. | reverse complement strand
CGCGGAGCAGCTTAAAAGAAGTATCGTCGCATTATCATCAACCTCCAGGCTTCGGTCAACCGCTGAACCTGTTTTTTTTTATTGTGCCGGGAAAATCTGAGCCGTCGTTGCTGCCGTTGAACGGATGACGGAGGAAGAGATTGATATCAATATAAGGGTTTGCTGGTAATGGTAATTATTATTGACAACTTGCCGGAATGTCGCTACGTTGCCGGAGAATATGTTGGTAAACTTCGCCTTCCGGGTTGTCATCACGGTAGCGAAGCGGGTACACTGAGAACGAAACTCCGCTCTGTTTTGCACTGAAAACATGTGATCGTGCAGGAGGCAGGCATGACCATCTGGTCCTATCCGATCAGGATCTTCCGTTTTTACCGCGACGGGTTTGCTGCGATGACCGTGGGGCGGACCTTGTGGAAGCTGATTTTTATCAAGCTTTTTATCATGTTCGCGGTGCTCAAGGTGTTTTTCTTTCCCGATTTTTTGACGACACGGTTTGACACAGACGAACAGCGGGCCGGTTATGTGCTGGAGCAGATAACCAGTGGTGCCGCCAACCAAGACGAGAGGAGGACTTCGCATGGGCGAGATTGATCTGGGCCTGGTCAACTGGTCCCGGGCACAATTTGCCTTGACGGCCATGTATCATTGGCTCTTCGTACCGTTGACCCTTGGTCTTTCATTTCTTTGTGCCTTTTTTGAGACGATCTATGTCCGGACCGGCAAGGAAGAGTGGAAGCACCTGACAAAATTCTGGATGACTCTGTTCGGTATCAACTTTGCGATCGGGGTCGCCACCGGGATCATCCTCGAGTTCGAATTCGGTACCAACTGGTCCAACTACAGCTGGATGGTCGGTGATATTTTCGGTGCGCCCCTGGCCATCGAAGGCATCGTCGCCTTTTTCCTGGAGGCCACCTTTTTTGCCGTGATGTTTTTCGGCTGGAACCGCGTATCCAAGGGATTTCATCTGTTCTCCACATGGATGGTGGCCGTCGGCTCCAACCTGTCGGCGCTCTGGATTCTGGTGGCCAACGGCTGGATGCAGCACCCAGTCGGCATGCAGTTCAATCCTGAGACGGTCCGTTTCGAGATGCAGAACTTCTGGGAGGTACTCTTCTCGCCGGTGGCCGTTGCCAAGTTCACCCACACCACCAGTGCCAGTTTCATCGTCGGCTCCCTGTTCGTGATCACCATTTCGTCCTGGTACCTGATGAAAGGCCGGCACCTGTTGATGGCCAAACGGTCGATCCTGGTAGCCTCGGTGTTCGGCCTGCTCTCCTTTTTCTATGTCAGCCTGACCGGAGATGAGTCGGCGTATTCCAATGCCTGGACCCAGCCGATGAAACTGGCTGCCTATGAAGGGCTCTATGATGGAGAGCGACCCGCGGATATCGTCGCACTCGGGATACTCAACCCGGCAAAACGGCCCGGGGATGATCGTGAGCCGTTTCTCTTCGAGGTCAAAATCCCCTATCTGCTCTCCTTGCTCGCAAATCGTTCCGTCGATTCTTTCGTTCCCGGGATCAACGATCTGGTCTACGGTAACGAGGCGGAAGGGATAGTCGGCGTCGATAAGAAGATCGAACGCGGCCGGATCGCCATCGTCGATCTGGCCGCCTACAAGGAAGCCAAGGCGGCTGACGACCAGGCGGCGGCAACCGCCGCGCTGGCCCGGTTCGAGCAGAACAGCGAGTTTCTCGGCTATGGCTACCTGGAAAAAGCGGAAGACGCGGTGCCGCCGGTGCAGACCTCGTTCTATTCGTTTCACATCATGGTCTTTCTCGCTCTGTTCTTCGGTTTCATCTGTGCCGCCTATCTCTACTACACGATGAAAGACACCATCGAGCAGAAGCGCTGGCTGTTGCCGCTCGGCATCTCTTCTTTCTTCGTGGCGATGCTCGCCAGCCAGGCCGGTTGGGTGACAGCCGAAGTCGGCCGCCAGCCCTGGGCGATCCAGGATATGCTGCCAGTGGGCATGGCCACCAGCAACCTGGCGACGGGCAACGTGATCGCCACGTTCTGGATCTTTGCCGTGCTGTTCACCCTGCTGCTGCTGGCCGAAATTAAAATCATGCTCAGTCAGATCAAAAAAGGACCGGAGGGCGCGAAATGATCGGTTCACTCGATATCTCCGTATTGCAGCAGATCTGGTGGCTGCTCGTCGCAGTTGTCGGCTCGCTCTTTCTCTTCATGAACTTTGTCCAGGGTGGGCAGAGCCTGCTCTGGCAGGTGGCGAAAACCGAGACGGAAAAGTCGCTGGTCATCAACTCGCTGGGCCGGAAATGGGAGTTGACCTTTACCACGCTGGTCCTTTTCGGCGGTGCCTTGTTCGCCGCGTTTCCGAAATTCTATGCTACCAGCTTCGGCGGCGCCTATTGGGTGTGGATGCTCATTCTGTTCACCTTTATCATCCAGGCCGTCAGTTACGAGTACCGGAAAAAGCCCGATAACCTGCTCGGCGCGCGGGTCTATGAATTGTTCCTGCTGATTAACGGATCGATCGGAATCCTGCTGATCGGGGCGGCGGTCGGCACCTTTTTCACCGGTTCCAATTTCGAGTTGAACCAGTACAATCAGGCACGCTGGACCCATCCGCTGCACGGACTTGAGGCGGCTTTCTCACTGTTCAATCTGTCCTTCGGCCTGTTTCTCGTATTCAACGCCCGGGTCCTCGG
>JAZBPM010000189.1:0-5312 GCA_036351615.1 Desulfofustis sp. | reverse complement strand
GGAGGCAGGACCGGTCGGCCCTTCCGACCAAGAGCCGATTTTCATCGTTCGTTGTGACGTCCCATCATGGGCGTTATTTTGCGAAGCTCAGGAAGATGCGTTACTTTTTTTAGACAACCAGCCCTGCCGAGTGCGACGATGATTGTCCCCACGTTCAACGGAGGTGTCAGCCATGATCGGCGACAATAGAGAGGTACTGAACCACCGGGAGCCCTCTTGGTCGTTGGCTACCGATCTCTACCAACTGACGATGGCACAGGGCTATTGGGCGTCGGCAATGGCCGAGCGGGACAGTATTTTCCACATGTTCTACCGGACGCCGCCTTTTGGCGGGCGGTATGTGGTGGCCGCCGGTATCGAAGTGTTTGCCGATTGGTTGTGTCGTCATCGGTTCAGCGAGCAGGATTCCGCGTACCTAGCTACCGTGACCGGTGCGAACGGGCGGCCGTTGTTCACCGATGAGTTCTTACGCTACCTGGCAGGATGGACGTTTCGCGGTTCGATTGAAGCGGTGGCCGAAGGAACGTTGGTTTTTCCGCATGAGCCGATGGTTCGCGTGCGGGCTCCGCTGTTTGACGCACAGCTGATCGAAACGACGCTGCTGGCCATCGTTAAGTACCAGAGCCTGGTGGCAACCAAGGGTTCACGAATTCGTCTGGCCGCAGGTCGGGACGAGATTCTCGAGTTCGGCCTGCGGCGAGCCCATGGTCTCAATGGCGGCCTGTCGGCCAGTCGGGCGGCCTATATCGGCGGTATTGACGCTACCTCGAACGTACTTGCCGGTCGGCAGTACGGAATTCCGCTGCGCGGCACCCACGCCCACAGCTGGATCATGGCTTTTGCCGATGAACTGACGGCATTTCACGCCTATTGCCAGGTCTTTCCGCACAACTCGGTACTGCTCGTTGACACCTACGATACCCTCGACGGTGTTCGCCACGCCATTGATGCGGGCCGGAGGTTGCGAGAGCGGGGTGAGGATCTGCTCGGTATCAGGCTCGATTCGGGTGATCTCGGCTATCTGGCTGGAGAGGCGCGAAAAATCCTCGATGACGCGGGGTTTCAGAAGACCAGGATCGTCGCCTCCGGCGATCTTGATGAACACCTGATCGTCAGTTTGAAGGGTCAAGGTGCGCCGATCGATATTTGGGGCGTTGGTACCAAGCTGGCAACGGCCTTCGACGAGCCGGCCCTGGGAGGTGTCTACAAACTGGCGGCGGTAACCGACAGAGACGGAATCCTCGGCGAGCGGATGAAACTGTCAGATCAGGCGAGCAAAGCATCGATCCCCGGTTGCCTGGATGTTCTCCGTCTGCACGATGGCAGCCGGTGCGTCGGGGACATTATTTTTGATAGCGCACGTGAAGAGGAGCCGGGACGGGATGGAACTGCTCAGACTATTATTTCGCCGGTCGATCCGCGGCAGCACTGGACCGTGCCGACCGCCGATGTGTCCCGAACACGGCTGCTTCAGCCACTCTTTGTTGACGGTAGGCGGGTTGCTCAGGAGTCGCTGTTATCGGATCTGCGGCAGCGAACACTGAACGGCCTGGCCGAGTTCGATCGGACCATTCTGCGTTTTGATAATCCGCACACATACGCCGCCGGGTTGTCAGCACGGCTCCATGCGCTTAGAGAGCGCATGCGCGAAAACGAGCTTGCCAAAATCCACGGGCACAAGAGCAATGGATAGGACGGCAAGCGACAATCAGGGGAGAGACAACGATGAAACGAGCATTACTGGTTACCGATATTCAGAACGACTTTTTGCCGGGCGGTGCGTTGGCGGTGGGGCAGGGAGACGAGATCATTCCCTTCGTGCTGAACGTGATGCAGCGAACCGCGGACTATCAGCTGATCGTCGCCGTCCAGGACTGGCATCCTCCGGACCATGGTTCATTTGCCTCGAACCATCCCGGTGCGGTCCCTTTCCAGACGGGTGAGCTGGCCGGTCTGCCGCAGGTGCTCTGGCCCGATCATTGCGTGCAAGGCAGCCCGGGGGCCCGCCTTCAGGAGCAGATTCGGGAGACGCTGGCCGACATCACCAGGGCAGGTGCTTTCTCGTTGATCATTCAGAAAGGGCAGGATCCGCAGGTTGATTCCTATTCCGCTTTTTTTGATAACGCCCGACGTCATGATACCGGACTGGATCGGGCCTTGAAGAGCTATGGGATAACCGATGTCGATATCGTCGGTCTGGCCTTTGACTATTGCGTCCGGTCCACCGCTCTCGATGCCGCGTCACTGGGTTACCGGACCCGGGTCTTGATGAACGGCACCAGGGCCATCGATACGACGGCCTGCGACCAGGTGGTCGGCGAGCTCGAAGCGGCCGGTGTCCGCTGTGTTACCGAGGAGCCGCCGACCGCGATCTGACCGGCTTCCGGTTGCCGGACGGTCGGCACACTGCCGCTGGCAGCCGGTCCTCTGTCGGCCAGCTAGGGTATTGTCCTACAAGGACTCAGTTCATTTCCTACATGGTCTCCAGCCTTTTTCCTTCCGGAAAATAGGCGGGGGCCCGATTCTCTTCTCTTCTTGCCGTCCGTATAATCAAACATTCTTATTATTCTTCTCACGCTGAGCAGGTTTTTCGGCCGGTTTCACGGTCAGGACCGTCGCTACGCAGCGATTGGATTGCCCGAAACTTCGATTAGGTGGTATCCCGGCCGCAATCGTTTCCCCTACGCCTGTCGGTAATTGAGAGGAGTCAGCAATGCCTACCGGAGCAGGACCATTGAGAAAAGCGATTCGTTGCCGAATCTCTCAGAGAGGAATCATAGCACAGGTTGATCATTGGGGAATTTTGCAACCCCGGAACAATAAACCCCGGAAATAAATCCTTATAACGAGGAGGAGGCTTCAATGGGAGTGTCAAGACGGGATTTTCTGAAACTGTCAGGCGGTACCGTTCTGATCGGAACGCTCGGCGTGAACCTCGATCCTGCGAAAGTGTATGCGCAGGAATTGCGGATCAAGAACGCCAAGCAGAGTACGACGATATGTCCGTACTGTTCCGTCGGATGCGGCATTATCGTCTACACCGAAAACGGCAAGGTCATCCAGACCGAGGGTGATCCGGATCATCCGATCAGCGAGGGAACATTGTGCGCAAAGGGGTCATCGCTGGTGCAGATGGCCAATAACGATACCCGCCTCGGGAAACCGATGTACCGCGAACCGGGCGGCACGGCCTGGAAAGAGGTGGAATGGGACTGGGCCCTCGACCGCATTGCTCGACTGGTCAAAGACAGTCGGGACAAGAGCTTCAAGACCGTTGAAAAAGGCTTCGTCGTCAACCGCACGGATGGCATCGCCCATATCGGCAGTGCCGCGATGGACAACGAAGAATGCTACCTGATACAAAAACTTGTCCGGTCCTGGGGCCTGGTGTGGATAGAACACCAGGCGCGTATCTGACACTCCGCTACTGTTGCGGCTCTGGCAGAGTCGTTCGGACGCGGTGCAATGACGAATCACTGGATTGACCTGAAAAACGCCGATGTCATTCTGGCTATGGGCGGCAACCCGGCGTCAAACCATCCGGTGTCGATGAAGTGGATCATGCGTGCCAAGGCAAAGGGCGCCAAATTGATCAGCGTCGATCCCCGTTTTACCCAGACCTCCGCAAAAGCGGACCTCTACGCCCCACTCCGTTCTGGAACGGACATCGCCTTTCTCGGCGGTATGATCAACTATATCTTGGAAAATAATCTCTATTTCCGGGAGTACGTGGTCAACTATACCAATGCAGCCTTTTTGGTAAATCCCGATTTCCGGGGGCCGGCCGATCTGGACGGGCTCTATTCGGGATATAACGAGGCGGAGCGCAAGTACGACAAGACGACATGGTCCTTCCAGAGGGACGAGAATGGCGCTGCCTTGAAAGATCCCACCCTGGAAGACCCGAACTGCGTCTTCCAGCTGCTGAAAAAACAGTACTCCCGTTATACCCCTGACAAGGTGTCGAATATCACCGGCACGCCGCTCGACAAACTGCTGGCGGTCTACGAACTCTACGGATCAACCGGCAAGCCGGACCGGGTTGGAACCGAATGTTATGCCATGGGCTGGACCCAGCATACCGTCGGCACCCAGAATATCCGGGCCATGGCCATCATCCAGCTGCTGCTCGGCAACATGGGTATGGCCGGCGGCGGTGTCAATGCGCTGCGCGGTGAGTCAAACGTTCAAGGGTCCACGGACTACGGCATCCTGTTTCATATCCTGCCCGGTTACAACGCCACGCCGAGGGCATCGTGGGTCGATCTGGCCACCTACATCGACAAAACGACGCCGAAGACCAACGAGCCGGGCAGCGTCAACTGGTGGTCTAACCGGAACAAATATATCACCAGCTATCTCAAGGCAGTTTACGGGGATGCAGCAACCCCGGCCAACGATTTCGGTTATGGCTGGATGCCGAAGCTGGATGACGGTCAGAACTGCTCCTGGCTCAACCTCTTTGACAGCATGCTCGCCGGCAAGTTCGAGGGCTTTTTCGCCTGGGGTCAGAATCCGGCCTGTTCGGGCGCCAACTCCAACAAGACCAGGAATGCCCTGTCCAAACTGAAGTGGATGGTCAACGTCAATCTCTACGATAACGAGACCGGCTCGTTCTGGCGCGGTCCCGGCATGAATCCGGCCGATGTCCAGACCGAGGTATTTATGCTGCCCTGTGCCTCTTCAGTGGAGAAAGAGGGCAGTATCACCAACTCCGGCCGCTGGGGTCAGTGGCGCTACAAGGCCGTCGAACCGGTCGGTCAGTCGATGCCCGATGGCGAGATCATCAATGAACTCTATTTTCGGGTCAAGCAGCTCTATCAAAAGGAGGGCGGTGCCTATCCCGACCCGGTGGTCAATCTTTCCTGGGATTACGGTGAGCGTGATTCGGCGGGCAAGGTCAAACACGTCGATGTCCATGCCGTTGCCAAGGAAATCAACGGCTACTATACCGAGGACGTGTACGATACGAACGTCGTGCCGCCGAAGTTGATCGGCAAGAAAGGCGACCTGGTGAAAAGCTTCGGTCTGCTCAGGGCCGACGGCTCCACCTCGAGCGGCAACTGGCTCTACTGCAACTCGTATATCCAGGTGGACGGCAAACCCGTCAATATGATGGCCCGGCGCGGCAAGACAGATGCGACAGGACTGGGGCTCTACCCCGAATGGGCCTGGTCGTGGCCGGTTAACCGACGGGTTATTTACAACCGGGCTTCGGTCGATCTGCAGGGCCAGCCGTGGGATCCCCAGCGACCGCTGCTGACCTGGAACGCGGCCGACAAGAAGTGGGTCGGCGATGTCGTTGACGGCGG
>JAZBPM010000188.1:0-2877 GCA_036351615.1 Desulfofustis sp. | reverse complement strand
TTATATGAAAATCGGCGGGACTGGTTCTAACCTGTCCCCCGCCAACTTTCACTAACCGGATCTTCCGGCCACGGCACCGATTTTCATCGTTCGCTGTGACGTCCCGTCATGGGGGTTTATATTAAGATCGGCGGGACTGGTTTTAACCTGTCCCCCGCTAACTTTCAATCAGCGCAGGGTGTCATGTAGGGCCTTGATATGGGCGGGGCCGATGCCGCAGCAGCCGCCGATAATCGATGCGCCGGCCTGTTTCCAGGTTCTGGCAAACCGCAGGTAGACGTCCGGGGTGATGTCCCGGCGAAGCTCGGAGATCAACGTGTTCGCCCGGGTTCCATCACTTCCGGTTTTGGCGAAACTGTTGGCATAGCAACCGATACGCAGCGCTGTTCCGGCAATATCCACGGCAACTTTAATGGCGTCTACCATTTCTTCAGGCCCGCTGCAATTGAACAGCACGGCCTTGACCCCGGCTGTCGTTCGGGCAAAGGCGACCGCATCGTGGATCGCTTCACCGCTGCGCAACGCAGTGGGTTGGACCGCGTAATCCTCACGGTCAGTCAGGGTATAGGAGATCCAGATCGGTTTGCCGGTTGATTTCAGGTGTGAGCAGGCAAAGCGGGCCTCGGAAATTGCCGAGGTGGTTTCCAGCAGCCAGTAATCAATCAGATCCTGCTGTTCTTCGATCAGGGGTGTAATAATGCTGTCGGCCTGCGAGGCATCGAAGTTCTGCGGTTCGTAGGAACCGAACAGCGGAGGAATGCAGCCGGCAACCGTGACCTCGCGTCTCGCTTCATCAGCAGCGCGACGGGCAATAGCCGCTGCCAGTCTGATCAGTCTGCGGCCGTCGGTCGCAAAGGCCTTGCTGCCGATATGAAAGGGAACAACGGCGTAGGTGTTGGTCGTGATGACATCCGCCCCCGCCTCGATAAAGTTGTCGTGCGCCGCGCGCACGGCCTTGGGAGCCTGCATGAGCGCCAGCGCCGACCATTCGGGCTGTCTGAACGGGGCGCCCATTGCCTGCAGTTCGCGGCCCATGCCGCCGTCGAGAAGGGTAAAGGTGTTCAGGGCCACAACTGCTCATCCCCCCGCTTGTGGAAACGTTTGAGAAAGACTTCGTCGCATCTTTCTCAAGCATACCTCACCACCAGTGATTATGCCACCCGCTCAAAGGCGAGATCCACAGGCGCACCGTCTCGCCGGCAGTCTTCACCATCGCCGACCGGCCGGGAATGTTTTTCTGCTAAGGAGGCGTCGACTCCCTCTGGAGTATATAGACCGCCTCTTCCATACCGATCACGTCATCCCCATTGACGTCAGCCTCTTTCACGGCACCGGTCTGGCTGCCGGTCAGGACTTTCAGCGCAGAGATTGCATCGGCAAGGTCCACTGATCTGTCGTTGTTCACGTCTCCCGGCAGTGTGACAACACCCCCGCATGACAGTTGCACGTCGTCGCGAATGACATCGAACCAGAAATCGCCCAGGGCATCGTAGCCCTGCTGGTTCGGGTGCGTCCAGTCGCCGCTGTACAAATCGTTGGTCCAGATGGCGGCGGCATCGACCAGGTAGACCGGCAACCCTTCGTTCTGCTTCTCTGTTACCGCAGCGACGATCATATCATTGTAGGCCAGCGAATCGGGGTTGCCGACGCCGCCCATGGGAATGATCTTGGCGACGTACAACCTTCCGTCCGCCGGCAGTGCGGCGCAGACGTGATCGATCAGGCCGCGCAGGTTGGCCGGGGCCTCTGCCACGGTATCCTGGGCGATGTCGTTGGTGCCGAGGTGCATCATCACCACGTCCGGCGTGGCGGCGGCCAGGTAACTGTCGATCCCTGCCAGGATCTGCCCGGTCGTCCAGCCCGAGTGGCCCTCATGATCCGGGTCGTCGAGACCGGCTACCGAATTGTTGTTGAGCGTTCCCACGAGGTCGACGCCGCAGTCGAGGCCGTCGTTCTCCAGGTTTTGCCAGAACTTCAGGCGATATCCTCCCGGAATGGTGTACCCTTCTGTGATGGAATCGCCGAGCGGCATGACCCTGATGACCCGTCCGACGGTAGGACTCGTCACGGTAATATCCGTGGTGGCCGTAAAACCGCCGTCCCCGGTGGTAACGGTGATGGTGGCGTTGCCGGGTGCATGGCCCAGTACATGGCCGAAACGATTCACCGAGGCGACAGAATCATTGCTCGAACTCCAGGTCACTGAAGCGTCGGTTGCATTGCTCGGTGATACGGTTGCATGCAGCTGCACGGTGTCGCCGTCGATGACGGCCGAGGCCGGTGTTACGGTTACGCCGGTGACCGGCACCTGCGCAATACTGCCGCCAAAGTAAATGTTGTCGAAATAGAGCGTGCCGGAGGCGGTTTGTGAACCGCCGACACTGATCATCATGTGCCGTATGGCGGTGAGGTCGATCCCGGTGGAACCGGCGAGGCTGCTCACCGGTATCTCAATCAACTCATAGTTTGCGGTCCTCGTCAGTTCATAGGTTTCGCTGTCTACCTCATTAACATCGGAAAGCGTGACGCTGGCGTGGTTGTTCGCGGCGGTGGGCCCGTTGATGGCGATGACCAGCTTCTCATATGAGGAGATATCCACCGGGCTGATATTGAAGCCGAGCCCGGCCCACCAGTTTGAGAAACTATAGGTAAACCGGTACTGTTTCGATCCTTCCTGACCGCCGCTGGCCAACTCGGTCAGCGTGCCGTTCTGCGCCCAGGTATTGAGCGCCATGCCGCCGACATCGCGGTACACCACCAGTTGCTCCGGGACTTCCTCGACGGTGACCAGGCAGGAGTCGGTAAATCCGCCGTCTTCCGTGGTCGCGGTAATGGTCGCCGTGCCTGCTGCATTCCTGGAAACAATGCCGTTTTGGC